>CAZRWZ010000026.1:11148-17340 GCA_964603745.1 uncultured Bacteroidaceae bacterium
AACTTTTAACTTGACAAACTTGATAAACTAAATAATATATGAAAAACAAAAGCTTAATATCTATTAATGATTACACAAAAGAGGATTATTTAAGAATTCTTGAGCTTGCAGCCGAATTTGAAGCAAATCCCGTACAAAAAATTTTAGATGGAAAAGTAATAGCTACTTTATTTTTTGAGCCATCAACAAGAACACGTTTGAGTTTTGAAAGTGCAATTAACAAACTTGGAGGGAAAATAATTGGTTTTACCGATGCAGCATCGTCAAGCGTAAAAAAAGGAGAAACATTAAAAGATACAATAATGACAGTTGCTAATTATAGCGACCTTATTGTAATGCGTCACCCAATAGAAGGAAGTTCTCGTTATGCTAGCGAAGTTTCTGATGTGCCAATTGTGAATGCTGGTGATGGAGCAAATCAACACCCAACACAAACATTGTTAGATTTATATTCTATTCAAAAAACACAAGGCACATTAGAAAACTTAAATATTTTTTTAGTAGGTGATTTAAAATATGGCAGAACAGTACATTCGCTACTAATTGCAATGTCGCATTTTAATCCTACATTCAATTTTATTTCGCCCGAAACATTAAAAATGCCCGATGCATACAAAATGCACTTAGATAAATTAGGTCTGAAATATTACGAACATACCGATTTTACAGAATATATTGATGAGGCAGATATTGTTTATATGACAAGAGTTCAGAAAGAAAGGTTTACAGACCCTATTGAATATGAAAGGGTTAAAGATGTGTATATTTTAAGAAATGAGATGTTGGCAAACACAAAACCAAATATGAAAGTTTTGCACCCGCTACCAAGAGTAAACGAAATAAATATAGATGTTGATACAAACGATAAGGCATATTATTTTACTCAAGCCAAAAATGGAGTTTATACACGTCAAGCAATTATTGCTGCAATTTTGGGACTTAAATAAATTGAAAAACTATTAAAATCTACGAAAAATGGAAAACGAAAATAGAGAACTTAAAGTAAGTGCAATAAAAGATGGAACAGTAATAGATCATATTCCTGCCGAAAAACTTTTTAATGTTATAAATATTCTTAATCTTGATAAAATTGATACTTTAATAACTTTTGGAACAAATTTAGAAAGTAAACAACATGGCAAAAAAGCTATTATAAAAATAGCAAATAAATGTTTTAAAGGCGACGAAATAAATAAAATTGCCCTTGTAACTCCTGATGTAAAACTTAATGTTATTAAAAACTATAAAGTTGTTGAAAAAAAGCAAGTAGTTGTTCCTGATACAATAGAAGGGATTGTTAAATGTGTTAATCCTAAGTGTATTACAAATCACGAAAATGTTAAAACTAAATTCACTGTAATCGATAAAAAAAATATAAAACTTAAATGTCATTACTGCGAAAAAATTACAATATAGACATGTGCTATATATTAAATTTAACAAGGGTGTCGCTTATAAACGACACCCTTGTTCTATTATAGGGTCTGCTGAAAAGCTCTGAGGTGTATTAGATTTTTATTTTCTGAAATGCAGATGTATATATATACCTCAAATTGAAGAAGATAAAAATATGATGTGCCTCAGAGCAAGCATTTTGTCTATTATACCCAAATCCTAGCTAAATCAAAAAAAACATTTGTATTAAATTACACTATCAAATAAGAATGACCTTATTTAAATTGAAACCTACCAAGTTTAAATTTACTCTTTCAATACATTATAGATTACATTACTTTTAGCTAAAATTTAAATCTGTGGATTTGTTAACGGAAGGAAATAGAAAATATTTAAAAGGTGATTATAAAGGAGCTATTAAAGTTTTTGATAAATTATTAAAAATGGAGAGCAATAATTTACAAGCCTTAATAAACCGTGGTTTAGCATATCTCGATTTGTGGAAATATGATAGAGCAATTATCGATTTTTCTCGTGTAATTGAAATTGATAAAGAAAATGCTGATGCATACAGAAATAGAGCATTAGCATATTATTCATTAGATAAAGAGAAACTAGCCCTTGATGATTATAAGAAGGCCACCGAATTTGCTTGATTTGGTTTTATTTTAATCAACATAATAACAATAACCTTGAAAAATGTATTCTGTATAGAGTGCATTTTTTTTTGTTAAAAATGAACTTCGGTTAATTGTTATAATAAATAGGGTCTGCTGATTTTCCCCACTTTGTTTTTTATATTTCTTACCTTATAACTGTAACTACTCCTGCTTTTTCGTGTTCGTTTCCTTCAAAATCTTTACATACAACTTTCCAAACATAAGAACCGTTTTGCACTTCTTTTTCTCCGCCTTTTGCGTATCCTTTCCAATATTCAAATAAATCATTGCTTGTCCAAATTAATTCGCCCCAACGATCATAAATTGACAAATTGTAATTATCTAAATCTATTCCTGTTCCAACAGCTCTAAATCCATCGTTAATTCTATCATAATCGGGAGAAAATGCGGTTGGTACATAAAGTGTAAATATATCTTTTACTCTAATTATATGCATTGCTGTATCCTTACAACCTAAATCAGAAATTGCAACTAATTCAACATTGTAATATCCTACATATTTATAAGTATGGTGTGGTTCAAATACATTTGATGTATCTCCATCATCAAAATTCCAAATATAAGAACTTGCTCCTTCGGAATAGTTATCAAAATTAAAACTTGGTTCTAAAACTGTTACAACATCGGGCATCACATCAAATTTAGCTTCCGGCGAAGGGTAAACATTTATCATATTTTCTACTGTTTTTGTTACCTCACAACCATCTGCTGTAATAACACTTATTGTAATATCGTAATAACCAGAGCTATTAAATATATGATATGGGTTTGATGATGTTGATAAATTATTATCATTCAAATCGTCAAAATCCCATAAATAAGATTGTGCATTTCCAGATAAACTTTCTTCATTAAAATGTACAGTTAATGGTGGGCATCCTTGTAAAATATCTGCTTGCAATTGTAAATCAGGTATAGGATAAAAATTAATTGTTAAATCGGCTGTGTCTGTTGCTCCACAGGCATCTATAACTGTATATGGAAAAGTTCCGTCTTCTTCGGGGTATGCTACATAATTTAACGATACTATATTGCCATTTTCATCATATATAGTATAAGGTGGCATTCCATTTAATATTAAATCGGTTATTAATAAAGGGTCGCCCGGACAAATTGTATCTTTATTAGTAAAAACCTCAAGTTCAACACCATTACTAACTGTAACTACTACATGTTGAGTATCACTTACACAACCCATATTATCGGTTGAATATACACAATATGTTGTTGTTTCGCTTGGTGTTACATTTTGAGTTGTTCCATTTACATTATTACACCAATAATAATTATATGGAGGTATTCCTGCTGATGCATCTGCTAATATTGTAGTACTAAAACCTTTACAGATTGTTATATCCCCTGTTGTTTCAAGTATAACACTATCTTGATTAGCAGTGAAACTTGCTGTTTCTTCACAGTTATGAATATCTGTTACAGTAACAGTATATGTTCCCGCATTGTTTATAATTATACTTTGTGTTAAATCGTTGGTATTCCATTCGTAATGAGAATAAGCAGAATCAACATTGAGTGTTACATTATCGCCTACACAAAATAAATCTATACCACTTATTGATGGTGTAGGCAATGGGTATTCTATTATTGTTATATCTGTATCTGCTTGGCAATTATTAGCATCAGTAACTGTAAGGTTATAAACACCTCCTGTATTGATTGTTATACTAGGTGTAATATTTGTTGTATTCCAAATATATGACGCATAAGTTTCTGTGGTAGATAAAATACTAGATTGCCCGAAACAAAAATTATTTCCTATTATTACCGGTGTTGGCAATGGATATTCTATTATTGTGATACTTGTATTTGCTTGACAATTATGAGCATCGGTAACAGTTATCACATAAGTTCCTCCTGTGTCAATTGTTATTGATTGCGTTATATCTGTTGTATTCCAGATATAAGAATCATATGTTTCGTTTGTAGTTAAAACTGAAGATTCTTCCGAACAAAAATTAAGACCTGTTATTACAGGTGTAGGTAATGGATATTCTATTATATCAATACTTGCATTTGCTTGACAATTATTTGTATCGATAACTGTTATTGAATATGTTCCCCCTGTATTGATTGTTATTGATTGTGTTGTGTCTGAGGTATTCCAAATATAAGAATCATAAACTTCTGTTTCATTTAAAATTGAGCTTTGCCCCGAACAAAAATTATCACCTGTAATTATTGGTGTAGGCAATGGATATTCTATTATTGTTATATTTGTATCTGCTTGACAATTATGAGTATCGGTAACTGTAAGATTATAAACACCTCCTGTATTTATGGTTATGCTAGGTGTAATATCTGTTGTATTCCAAATATACGAATTATAAGTTTCCGTTGTAGTTAAAACCGAAGATTCTCCTGAACAAAAGTTAAGACCTGTAATTATTGGTGTAGGTAATGGGTATTCTATTATTGTTATATTTGTGTCTGATACGCAATTATGAGCATCGGTAACAGTTATCACATAAGTTCCTCCTGTGTCAATTGTTATTGATTGCGTTGTGTCTGTGGTGTTCCATGTATACGAATCATATGTTTCGGTTGTAGTTAAAACTGAAGATTCTCCCGAACAAAAATTAAGACCTGTTATTACAGGTGTAGGCAATGGATATTCTATTATTGTTATGCTTGTGTCTGACACGCAATTATGAGTATCGGTAACGGTAACATTATAAGTTTCCCCTGTATTAATTGTAATTGCTTGTGTTGTGTCTAAGGTATTCCAAATATACGAATTATAAGTTTCTGAGATAGTTAAATTTGAAGATTGCCCCGAACAAAAGTTATCACCTGTTATTATAGGTATTGGCAATGGATATTCTATTATTGTTATACTTGTATCTGCATGGCAATTATTAGTATCGGTAACTACAACAGAATATGTTCCTCCTGTATTAATTGTTATTGTTTGGGTTGTATCTGTTGTATTCCACATATACGAATTATGACTTTCTGTTGTAGTTAAACTTACTGTTTGTCCTGAACAAAAATTACTACCTGTTACTACAGGTATTGGTAAAGGATATTCTATTATATCAATACTATCAGTTGCTTCACAACCATTATCATCAGTTACTGTTACAAAATATTGATTTCCAACATTAACATTTGTTTGTTGAGTTGTATCTCCTGAACTCCAATTATATTCATCAAAAGTATTTATTGTTGTTAAATTAACACTTTCTCCATGGCAAAAATCATCTCCTAAAATTTTTATAACAGGTAATTTTCCAAAACCAGAATAATATCCTGCAAATCCTGCTATTCCGTTATATCCAAAAATCCCTACTGCCATAGAACCTGTTGATGTCATAACACAATTGCCGCTTAATGCAGGTATTTTATAGGTTACCCATGCCGGATTTCCTGTTACAACTTCTAGCCCTGTTTGAACAACACCATTAATTTTAAAAACAGAACCAGCCTCTGTAAAAACTATTATTGCTCCATTGTACTCTACATCACCAATCTTTGATACATCAGGTATTAAATCTACTTGTTTTGGTAAAAAACAAGAAACCGGAGGTATAAAATTTAATCCAGGTGTTCTTGCATCAGCTGTACCACCAAGTGGTTGATACATATATACATTTTTTGATGTTTCTATATACATATTTTTATGGCTTGTTCCTGCATAATAAGATGATGGAACTAAAAACCAATCACCTGCATTTATTGTTGCTATTGCAGTTGTTGAGCCATTAACAAAAATTTGAGTATTATCTTCGGTAGCAATTACCAATGGACGTTCCATTGCGTCAGTTCCTGCTCCTCTAATTAATATATATTTATTCCCTAATTGATCCATAGATACGGTTTGATCTATCATTATATCTTGTTGATTAGTAGGACTAGCAATAGATCCACACATATTTCCACTATTTACAACAAGGGGTTTGTTTGATTTTATCAAAGCTCCAGTAAAACCTTGAGCATTAGCTGCTACACCTAGCCCATCTACATATCCCGAAACCACATAAGTATTCCCTGCATTTAAATTAATTGTTAAATTGTCTGATGTAATATTTCCATTAACATCATAAAATTCAACATTTGAATCGTAATCTGAAATATTAACTGTAGTATTATCTTCTGTTGC
>CAZRWZ010000027.1:0-17101 GCA_964603745.1 uncultured Bacteroidaceae bacterium
TGTGCTTATAAGTTTGCATTTACAAATGTTAAAATCATAGTTTTATGCTTGCTCCGATTTATTTCGGGGGTGTGTAAGAATTTAAAACCACAGAATACTAGGGCGTTTTAGGATTCAGATTTTGAGCAACAACGCAGAAATCGTACCCTTTAAGTCTATCCTCGTACAAGGAAAATTTAGCAAAAAGAAATTTATCGTTTATCAGGAAGAACTTTTAAATCTGTGGCAGGATTAATACAAATGATAGGGATTTTCATTTCTTCTTTTTCCATCCACTTTATTAATTTTTTGAAATTATACGACATAATAAATACCATATCAGCATTTATTTCTTTAGCAAAATTATTTACAGCATGGTCAAATTTCTCATCTCTTTTTGCTGTTTTAATACCATAAACAACATTTTTAGAAGCTAGCACCATTCGTGCAAACTGCATATTCTTTTTCATTAGAATATTTTTGCTGTTTTTTTCGATGTATGGCTTAATTATATTAATATTAGAGTTAAAGTATTTTGCTAAATAAGTTACCCAATTCATTTGAACTCTATTTTTTTCGTCAGTATCTATTGGTACAACAATTTCTGTTATTTTATCATTGTTAGGCGGTTCTTGAATTAATAAAAAAGGAACCTTAGAACCAGCAACAACTTTTCTTGATCTTTTAGCCGAATGCATACCCATAATTATAATACCGGCATCATATTCTTTAGCAGTTTTAGAAATTTTTCTAAATAAATTACCCGATTTAATTAAATAATCAACATCAATACCGTATTTTTCTTTAACAAACTTAACCGCTTCTTGCATTTTTGGCTTCACTCCAGGAATCATTTTTTCTTTATCTACAATATGTAATAAAATAATTGATTTTTCCATTGTTTTTGACAACAATACTGCATGACCTATAGCTGCTTCGGTTTTATCTGTAAAATCCCAAGGAACAAAAATACTCTTACTAGCAATTTCCATAAGTTGTTATTTAATTAAATAGTAATTTTAACTCAAAAATTAACTGTCAAATATAATATAAAGTTTTATTAAATAAAACTATTTATTGCATTTTTTTTTTATTTGCAACTATTTTTTAAAAAAACGGTCTTGTTAAAAGTAATTTATTATTTTTGAAGTTTTA
Organism: uncultured Bacteroidaceae bacterium; assembly: GCA_964603745.1. GTDB lineage: Bacteria > Bacteroidota > Bacteroidia > Bacteroidales > JAFGXI01 > CAZRWZ01. The sequence continues at coordinate 1,135 of CAZRWZ010000027.1, forward strand.
TTAGAATTTAGTGAAATATAATGTATATGAAAAAATCAAAACTTTTATTTATAGGATTAACCATTTCAATGGTGTTCTTTTTTGCATGCAAAAAAGAATATTTTGATATGGAAAAAATGCGACAAGAAAAATGGGTAAATGTAAATATGAAAATTCCTGTTGTTAAAACCTCATTAGTATTAAGAGATGTTTTAAAAGATTACGATCACGAAAAACTTTTTGAAGTTGATGACGAAGGGTTTTTATCATTAATTTATCACAGAACTGTTTATTCAAGTTATGCAAAAGATTTTATAGTTCTTCCAACACAAACATTTCCTACCGAAACATTTATTGATAATGATATAAATGGAGGTAATATAATAAACAGAACTTTACCCGATTTTGGTTCTTTTATAGGAGCTCAAATAGATAGTATAAAATACGATACTTTAGGAATTAGTATTACTGTTTCAAACAATTTTGCAAACACAGGCGGACTTACAGTACAATTTCCCGAATTAACAAAAAATGGCACTATGGCTCAAATGTTAATATCCGACTTAAATAATACCACTACTCAAGAATTTTATGGATACGAACTAGATTTAACTAATGGAGGAACAGCAAATAATATTATTAAATATAACTTTGTGTTTGATAATCAATGGAATGGGAATTCTGGCGAAACAGTTACTGTAACAATTAGGTTAACAAAAAACGATTATAAAATAATTAATGGTTTTATTGGACAACACGATGTGCCAATACCCGGAGATTCAATTCATATTGATATTTTCGATAAAGAGTTTGATGGTCAGTTTTATTTTAAAGACCCTAGAATTAAACTAAATATGACAAACTCTTACGGTTTACCTATTAGATTGATTTTAGATACAATTTATGGCTCCGACTTTGAATTTAATCATAGCCCTTATTACAATTTAGGAATTGATATGAATCCGGTTAATTATCCGAGCCTAAAAGGAGACATAGCAAAAGATTCTATTAGTTTAGATACAGTTACATTTCCTGAAATTAGAGACCTAATATCTTACAAACCAAGATATTTACATTTTAACGGAGAAGGCATAACTAATCCACAAGCAGCAATATTAAATAATTTTGTGATTGATACATCAAGATTTGATTTAAATATGAAATTTGTGATTCCATTATGGGGTAGGGCAGAATATCCTACTTTAACAGATACCTCAGACCTTGATATTGAAAAAGAAATAGATAAACTTGATGATTTAACTTATTTTAAAATCAATTTATTTGCTAATAATGGACTTCCTGCACAGCTTAAAGTTCAAGCATATTTTATAGATTCTTTAGGAATAATTAAAGATTCGTTGTTTTATACACCTAACGAACAACTTATTATTGAAGGTGGTTTTACAGATGATCAAGGAAAAGTTATACAAAAACGAAGTAAAGTTACCGAAATAATTTACTCAAGAGACAGGATAGAAAAAATGAGAACTGTTAAAAAAGTTGTTTATGTTGCAACAGTTGGTACTGATGATATAGAACATTTAAAAAATGTGAAGTTTTATGCCTCAGATGCAATAGATTTAAAAATGGGAATCCATGTTAAAGGAGGAACAGATTTAGATATTGACCAATATACTGATACAACATCGTCAAACTAATATTAATTTTAAAAAAGAAATTATGTTAAAAAAATATATATTATCAAGTATTTTAGCAGTGTTTTCATTAGTTGTGTTTTCGCAACAAAGTCAAACACTATATTTTATGGACGAATTGCCCCAAGCAAACCTTGTAAACCCTGCTCGCCAGTTAAATTGTAAACTACGATTTAGTGGATTAGTTATTCCGGTAGCAGGTCAAGTTTTACCGGCAATGCACACAAATATTGGAAGTAACGGTTTTTCATATCAAGATATGATACAATATAATTCTGGAATGGACTCTTTGTCAACTATTTTAAATCAACAAAGCTTTGATTTTCCACAACTATTAAGTCAACTACAAGATGTGAATTTTGTTACAATGGAAGAGCATTTTGATATAATTTCTTTTGGAATGAAATGGAAAAATGGTTGGGATTTCACTTATAATTTATCTAATAAAACAGAAGCACGTCTTACATTTTCAAAAGATTTTATGCAGTTTATTGCAGATGGAGGTAATGGAGCTTCATTTTCGGGAAACACAGCTCAATTAGGTAAATTAGGAGTTACAGCTGTTAATTATCACGAAATGGCTTTTGGGGTGTCAAAAAAAATTAGTAATCAGTGGACCGTAGGGGCAAAAGCTAAGCTCCTTTTCGGACAGCAAAATATTTGGTCTAAGAAAACAGATATAACTTTACATACTGATGACATATCTTATGATTATTATCTTACAGCAGATATGGAAATTAGAACATCACAATCAATGTATCAAGTAAACGATTTGTATTATGATTATGACAAAGATTCTCTTGTTTTTGAAGGCGAAGATTTAAAACCATCAATAAAACAACAAATTTTTAGATTTGACAACCCTGGTGTGGCATTAGATTTAGGAGCAGAATATACTTTAAACGATGATATAACAATATTTGCAAGTTTAATTGATTTAGGTTTTATTCATTGGAAAAACAATGTTAATATTTTTCATATTAAAGGTGATTATACTTATGATGGTTATAATATTCAACCTACTATGGTTAACGATTCTGCTGTAAATGATTATAATACAGAATTAAAACAAGAAGTAATTAAAATATTTTTTCCAGAAAGACAAATTGAGGCATATAATGCTCCACTAACCCCCAAATTTTATGTGGGTGGAACATATCAATTTAACGAATGGATAAACGGAGGATTATTATATCGTGGAGCAGTTTTTCAAAATCAATTACATTCGGCACTCACATTTTCGGGAAATGCAGATATTAATAAATGGTTTAGTGCAAGTTTATCATACTCTATGATGTATAATAGCTATGTTAATATGGGTATCGGACTTGTAGCAAAAGCCGGGTTTGCTCAATTTTATGTTGTAACCGATAATATTTGGGGCGAATTTTTTCCGCACAACACACGCAATATTAATATGAGAATGGGAATAAATCTTATGTTCGGATGCCAAAAAGAAGCAAGTCATACTTTGGTTGGAGAATAAAATAACACAGAGGGAGTAAAAATTTAGCTCCCTTTTTTTTATGCAATTAAAAAATAAAATAATAGAATTAAAATCTGGAGTATTAAATTCATACTCTCAGATATTTTTCTCAGATAATAAAATATTATCTGTCCTCTTAATAATAGTTTCTTTTATCGACCCTTATGCCGGAATAATGGGGATAATAGCCGTACTAACAACTAATATATTTGCAATTTGGTTAGGATACGATAAAATAAAAATCACTAAAGGATATTACGGATTTAACGTGTTACTTGTTGGTTTAGGATTAGGGATTTACTTTCAATTATCATTAGCTCTTTTAGTTATTGTAGTTCTAATATCAATACTTACATTGTTATTAACACTTGTTTTTGAGGGTATTATTGGTAAATATTATTTACCATATCTAAGTATCCCCTTTTTAATTGCAATTTGGATTGTTGATTTAGCAAGTTCAGAATTTCAAAGTTTAGGAATTAGCCAACGAGGTATTTATTTATTAAACGATTTATACAGTATAGGTGGGCAAAATTTTATTGATGTATTTAATTGGTTTAATAATTTACCAATTCCCCCAACCATTCAAACATATTTTATCTCTCTTGGAGCAATTTTTTTTCAGTATAACCTGCTTGCAGGAATACTAATATCATTAGGTTTGCTATATGTATCAAGAATATCTTTTTCTCTTTCCATAATTGGATACACATCAGCATTTTTGTTTTACAAGATGATAGGCTCCGATATAACACAATCTTCTTATGCTCACATAGGCTTCAATTATATTTTAACAGCAATAGCTTTAGGCGGATTTTTTATTATTTCATCAAAAAAATCGTATTTATGGGTTGTGATATTAACACCAATAGTTGCAATTTTAACTATTAGTTTAGCAAAACTATTTAGCTATGTTGGCTTGTCTGTTTATTCTTTACCTTTTAATGTAATAGTTCTTACTTTTTTATATTCACTTAAGTTAAGAACTCGTTTTGATGAAGGACTACAAGAGGTGAGTGCACAACAAAATTCGCCTGAAAAAAATCTTTATTCATACATAAACTATAATCACAGATTTAAAGAAACTCTTACTAAAGTGCCAATAACTCTTCCATTTTGGGGTACATGGACAGTGTCTCAAGCACATAATGGCAAAGAAACACACAAAGATGAATGGAAACATGCTTGGGATTTTATTATAAGAGATGATTTTGGATTGCAATTTAAAAATACAGGAAAAAATCTTGAAGATTATTTATGTTATAATAAACCTGTATTAGCACCTGCATCGGGCTATATTGCCGCAGTAGAAACAGGAATAGAAGATAATAAATTAGGAGAAATTAATATAGAAAAAAATTGGGGTAACACTATTGTAATTAAGCATACAGATTTGTTATACAGTAAATTAAGTCATTTAATTTCTGATAGCATTACAGTTAATATTGGCGATTATGTAGAGCAAGGTCAACAAATAGCAAGTTGTGGAAACTCTGGACGTTCGCCATTTCCACACCTGCATTTTCAATTACAGGCAACTCCATATATAGGTTCCAAAACATTAGAATATCCAATATCTAATTATTTGGTAAAATCAATAAAAACAGAAAAATTAATTGATTTTGGAATACCAAAGAAAGATGAATTTCTTTTAAATTTTGAACAAAATTCTTTTATTAGCAATGCTTTTAAATTTGTTCCGGGAAAAAGTATAGAATATAAATTTATTGAAGGAAACAACGGAATTAAAACAGGAAAATGGACAATATATGTTGATATTCTTAACAATCCGTATATTTATTGTAAAAAAACAAAATCAACAGCATATTTTTATAAAGACAAAGCATTTTTTTATTTTAAACATTTTCAAGGTAATAAAAAATCTTTATTATATTATTTCTTTTTAGCTTTTCATAAAATTAATTTAGGTTTTAACTTAAACGTAGAAATAACCGATATAATTAATCCATCAATGGTTTTTAGCAAACAAAAAATGTTGCTGCAAGATTTTATAGCTCCGTTTCACATATATTTAAAAGCAAAATATTATTTAAAATACATTTTTATTGATGATGATTTAATGCAATCGGAATTAAGAATAGAAACAGGAGTTTCTATTAAAAATAAAATTAAATATAAATTTAATATCCAAATTAACGAAAAAGGTATTAATAAAATTGAAATATTAGAAAAAGGTATTAGTTCTGTTTTTGAAATACAGACTAAAAGCAAATAGTATTTTTATTGGTAACAATCAATTAAACATAAGCACTAAAGAAAAATCACTGCTCTTTAAAAGTATAAGATATTGTACCCGATTGTCTATCGGGGGCATTACTACTTCTTTTAAAAGTAGAGCGTTTAGCTGCATCAATTGCTGCTTCTATAAGGCACGGAGCCGAGTTATAAGAATTATTTAATTCTACTTTCACAACTAAGCCCCCTTTATTAACAATAATATTTACCACTACTTTCCCATTTTCTTCGCAAGCATAAGTTGGTATTATTAATCTTCTTTTTTGCCTATTTTTTAGATAAAATGATACAAAAGTTGCTCCTTGATAATTATTATTGTTCTTATTTTTTTCTGACGGCTCTACTTTTGGCTTGTTTATTTCGGCATAATAACTATCGTCAACCTTGTATTCTTTGTTTGCATAATCATCATACTCATCTTGCAATGCATCTTTAATAAGTTGTTCTTTATATTCATCTGATTGCTCTGGCATATCATAATAATCGTAAGGTTTTGATAAAGGATTATCTTTTAAAGCCTCATTAACAGCTATATTCAAGCGTTCATCAGACATTAAATCATCTTTGTTTATTTTTTGTTTATTTTCTTGTTGTAGTGTTACTTCATTTTGTTGGCTAAAATCGAAAAAGAATTCTAATTCTTCCGATGTTTTTGGAGCATTAATTCCTGTATATATCAGTATAACAAACAATATAACATAAATGAGTAAAGAGATAAATATACTCTTTTTATTATTTCCTATGGTATTGAAAAAACTACTCACTTAATTTTTTGCTACAAAAATAATACAATTATTTGATTTACAATAAGAGGATATTTTAGAGCTTCAGTTTTTAAAGGTATTTGTCATTTAATCAATGTGTTATAATCTTGTTTGTAGAATTTGTAGTTTTTTTGTTAATAATATTTAGAAACAAGATAGAAGGTTATTTAGTTTATTTATATTTTTGTACAAATTAATTTCAAAAATTTAATATGAAGACGATTAAAGAATTACTAAACAGCAATGAATACGACAAAACCGTTGTTGTAAAAGGGTGGGTAAGAACAAAACGTGCTAGTAAGAATATTGCGTTTATAGCACTAAACGATGGTTCTACAATAAATAATATCCAAATTGTTGTTGATGTAAATTCTGCAAACGAAGACAAATTAGCAAAAATACATACCGGAGCATCTTTATCTATCGAGGGTAAGTTAATAAAATCTGAAGGCAAAGGTCAAAATATCGAAATTGTATCTAACAAATTAGAAATACTTGGTGTTTCTGACCCTGACGAATACCCCCTTCAACCTAAAAAACACAGTTTAGAATTTCTTCGAGAGATTGCTCATTTAAGATTTAGAACAAACACTTTTGGAGCTATTACTCGTGTTCGCCATGCAATGATTTTTGCAATTCATAGTTTTTTTAACGAAAGAGGTTTTTATAATATTCATACTCCAATTATTACAGCCTCTGATGCCGAAGGAGCAGGCGAAATGTTTAGAGTAACAACACTACCCTTAAACGACTTACCAAAAACAGAAGAAGGTAACATTAATTATAAAGAAGATTTTTTTGGCAAAGAAACAAATTTAACCGTATCAGGTCAATTAGAAGCAGAATTAGCTGCTTTGGCATTATCTAAGGTTTACACCTTTGGACCTACTTTTAGAGCCGAAAATTCTAACACTACTCGTCATTTAGCAGAGTTTTGGATGATAGAACCAGAAGCTGCATTTTTCGATATTAATGATGATATGGATTTGGCAGAAAATATGCTGAAATATTGTGTGCAATATGCTTTAGATAATTGCATGGACGACTTGCAATTTTTAAGTAAAAGATTACAAGAAGAAGAAAAAACTAAACCACAAAACGAACGTTCGCAAGAACTTTTAGAAAAACTTAATTTTGTTTTAGCAAACGATTTTGTTCGTTTAACATATACCGAAGCTATTGATATTCTTAAAAATTCAAAGCCAAACAAAAAAAAGAAATTTCAATTTATTATTGATGATTGGGGTGCCGATTTACAATCGGAACATGAGCGTTATTTAGTAGAGAAACATTTTAAAAAGCCCGTAATATTAATCGATTATCCAAAAGATATTAAAGCTTTTTATATGAAACAAAATGATGATGGAAAAACTGTTCGTGCAATGGATATTTTATTTCCTGGAATTGGTGAAATTGTTGGTGGTTCGCAAAGAGAAGAAGACTACAATAAACTTTTAACCAGAATGAAAGAAATGGGAATTCCTGAAAAAGAAATGTTGTGGTATTTAGATACTCGTAAATTTGGTACAGTTCCTCATTCTGGCTTTGGACTTGGGTTTGAAAGATTAATGTTGTTTATTACAGGAATGGGAAATATTAGAGATGTAATCCCATTTCCTAGAGCTCCTAAATCTGCCGAATTTTAAAACTTGTATTATTGATAAATTGTTAAAGCCAAAAACAATACTGAAATAAATATATCTATCATATCTTCGGTAGCTATAAGGGTTTCAACCCTTTGTGTTTCTTCTACTTTAGTTAATGTGGTTTTGTAAAAAGTTTTATTAAATAATTTTCCGTATTGGCTTAGATGTTCAAAATCTGATATATTTAAGATATTAACCTTATCGGAATAAAATTTATCTTCAAGAGTAAATTCATTACATTGTGTTTTATTATATCCAAAATGTATAGCGTTTGTAATATTAATAGGATAATCACCAGTTTTAAAAATAAGGGCTTTAGAGGTAAAAGCTTTAGCTATTTTTATTTTTTCTTTTATTTTTTCTTCATTATCATCATTGAAAATAATAAAATCATCAAGTTCAATTTTATTGTTTGGTTCTAGAGGCAAAATATCAAAAGTTCCTGCCACCATACTATTATAAGCTATTTTTTCTTTACCTGAAGATACTTTGCTTTGGTTTAAATCAATAAAAACAGTTTTATCAGAAATATTTTCTAATACAATTATTAAATTTTCACCCCAAAAGTCGTAAGTTATTTTCAATCCATTTTTGTAATCTGTAAAATTAGCAGAAACAGATTGGCTTTTTAATGTAAATACTGCATAGTTATCTTCTTTTATGTAATTTGTAGAATGCACTGTATAACACGATGTAAAAACAATAACAATTACTATTGATATAAATAATTTGCTTAATATTTTATATGTTTTTTTCAAAAAAAATAATTTAAAAATTTGTATCACAATTTTTGTTCCAAAAAATAGTAAACATCTGTTTCTACAATCTTGTTTTAATCGTAAAAACTCCATGACACACCAAATCTAAAAATTCTGGGAGCCATTGGTTGATATACTCCTGCATAATAATTAGACCCCATTAAACCAAAATTTGCATGTTCATATTTAATAAATAATCGAGCACGTTTTAATTTCAGTTTTAAAAAAGCATCAATTTTTGGATAATTACCAATTTCTACATCGTTTTGCCTATAAAACATGCTCACCGACGGCATATAAGCATCAGCCTTAAATTTTGTATAGTAAAAAAAATCAATACCAATTTCTGCTACCAAAACATTTTTTACTAATACAAACTTATACGAACTTGAATTAAAAAACGAGAACTCAGGAACACTTAGCACTTCTTTATTATCAGATTTTTGATATGAAAATTTATTGTTAATTCTAAAATGTTTAAAATTGAAATCTTTTTTTAAATATACTGAATAATAGTTAATTGTATGAGTTTCTTGAAACGGACTAATAGAAATACCCGTTGTGTCTATGTTGTTACCTGCAAAATAAACAGTGTTATCGTAAACTCCATAATGTAAGCCAATTTCTAAAAAATGAGTTAAATTAGTTAATTTAACATCAAAATCTATTAATGTTTTATTTTTTGCGAAACTTGTATCCCACAAAGCATTATTTGCAAAAAAATGCTCTTCGAAATATTCAGGGTTAATATTTTTATATTCCACACTACAATTTATGCTATAATTATCATCAATAATATGTTTAGAATATTGCCCAAAAACAGAAAAATCGTTTTGTTTTCTGCCGTAAAAGAAATAGTTAAAACCAAACAAATAGTTATAACTAGTAGTATCATAAACAGAATATAAACCGCCTATTCCACTATTGTAATAGTTTTTATTATTATTGTAATAGTAAAAATTTTCAATACTATTAATATACGAAAGCCCAATTCTTTTATGCGTTTTGTTTGTTATTATATTATAGTCGAAATATATAATATTATTAATTATGTTTTGAAAAGTAGAATCTTTAGTTTTTGCAGTATCTATATTAAATATTTCATAAAAATCAGAAATAGTATCATCATTATAATAGTTTAATCTAGAGTATTGATAATTTAATTTATGAGAAATTCTAAAATAATTATTCTTAATTATTATTGTATCAGTACTATCAGTTGTTTTGTTAGAATAAAATTTTAAAGATTGATAAAAATTTAATGCTCTATTCATATTAATAGATTTACTATTATTTAACCAAGTAGGTATAGCTTTAATATTTGTATTAATTATTTCATCATTAACATATTTATCGCTTATTCCTCCATTATTTTCGTTTTTCAGTTTATTGTATATAAAATTTCCATTACAATTATACTTTTTACTATCGTATGATGTAAATACACTAACACTATTATCAGCTGAACTTTGATAAGAATATTCTCCTGTTGATGATACCATATTGTAAATAAGACCAATATTAAATTTTTTGGTAATATTCTGTGTATGAAGAACTCTTAGAACTTGGTTGTTATTCTTTTTAGAAAAATTTGTAAAAAAACTAAGATTTGTGAAATGCTTTTTTGTATTAAAATATTTAATGCTTTTTTGAGATATTAAATTATCATACACAGAATTATTAAACAAAAATCCTGTTGTTCTATAATGCAATAAATAAGACTGAGAGGCCAATCCTATATTAGATAAATTATTGTTATTGTACGAATTAATAACACTAAAATCGTATATTTCAAAATAATTTAGATTTGTATCAATTTCTGTTTCTACAAATTCATTATACTTATTAACAGAAAATGATTTCATCATAATAGAATCTTGAGCAGAAACAAGATTGAAAATCAAAACCGACAGTAATATAAAATAATTATAAATAAGCCTCATTTAATCTTAAAAAATTATATTCAATTAAAAATTTAATTAAGCAAAGATATACACAATATTGTTAAAAAAATACCGTTTAACACCTAAAAAGCAAAGAATTATTGTTTTTTTTTAATTTTTTTGAAAAAACTAGATAATTCAGATACCTATAAAAAAATAGCATTTTACAAGTGTTTTTTACACCATTATTATCTATAAATATACAATGAATACTAAATAAAAGGTTAAATTATTTTCAAAAAATAATTATTTATATTATTATTGTATTGCGAAAAGTTAATAACTTTTTTGCAAGTAGTTGAATACATGTGATACAGTTAACGTTTAGAGATATGATTAAAAAATTTATATTTTCTGTAATAGTCATTTTGGTAACAGGGAATTTGCTAAGAGCCCAAGACCCTGAGTTTACTCAGTTCTACGCAAATAAACTTTACTTAAATCCTGCTTTTGCAGGTTCCGAAAAATGTGCTAGAGCACAATTAAATTATAGAAACCAATGGCCAAAGTTGGGTTCTACATATGTTACATATAGTGCTTCTTTCGACCAAAGAGTTGACGTTTTAGAAGGAGGATTAGGATTATTAATAATGAATGACATACAAGGTGACGGTGCAATAAATACATTTAGTGCCAGTGCAATGTACGCATATACAGTAGCTTTAAACAGATATACATCTTTAATAGGTGGATTTCAAGTATCATATTTTCAAAAAACATTAAACTGGGATTATATTTTCCCTGATATGTTGCACCCTGTTTACGGTGCAATTTTCCCTACACAAGAAGATTTAGTAGCCACAGACCTTAAAAAAGGATATTTTGATTTTTCTACAGGTGGTATTTTAGCTAATAGAATACATACTTTTGGTATTGCTATTCATCATTTAACACAACCACCAGAATCTTACAGAAACAGTAGCGATGCTGTATTACCTCGTAAATATACAGTCCATTACGGAACAAGAATCCCTATTAAAGCACGTGGATACAGAAAAGGTGAATTATATATTTCACCACAAGTTTTATATCAACGACAAAGAGATTTTGAACAATTTAATTATGGTTTCTATTTTAGTAGAAAAAATATAGTTGGTGGTCTTTGGATGAGACAAAATTTCAGATTTCACTACGATTCGTTTGTTATGATTTTAGGTTTTATACAATCTAAATTTAGAGTAGCATATAGCTATGACTTAACAGTTTCAAAGCTTAGAAACCAAACACTAGGTGCACACGAGATATCTTTAGGATACACTTTCCCTTGCAGACAAAAACATAAAAAATTCAGACCTATACAATGTCCTTCATTTTAATACGTTATAAAAAAGGATTATTGTATTATTAAATTAGAAAAAATGATTATTATGAGATATAATTTTAAATTACTTAGTTTATTAATAGTTGGAGTAGCACTTTTTGGCTCTTGTAAAAAGCATGCCTCAAATTCAACTGGATGGAATTACAATGATGAGAAAAATGGTGGTTTTGAATATGTTTATAATGATGAACAAGAAACAGGACCCGGTTTAGTTTTTATAGAAGGTGGTACATTTTCTATGGGGCGTGTTGAACAAGACGTTCTTTATGATTGGAACAATGTTCCTAGAAGAATTACTGTATCTTCATTTTATTTAGACCAGTACGAAATAAGAAACGTAGACTATAGAGAATATTTATTTTGGATAAGACGAGTATTTTACGAAAGTTTTCCCGAAGTTTATTATAGAACTTTACCTGATACTTTAGTTTGGAGAAGTAAACTAGGATATAACGAACCATATGTTGAATCATATTTACGCCACCCTGCCTACCAAGAATATCCTGTAGTTGGTGTATCTTGGACACAAGCAACCGATTTTTGTAAATGGAGAACAGACAGAGTTAATGAAATGATTATGGTACGTGAAGGTCTTTTAGATTGGGATCCTAATCAAATGGATGATCAAAACTTTAATACAGAAACATATCTGGCTGGACAGTATATGGGAGCAACAAAAGAGTTAATGGTAGATTATGCTAATCCTGATGCTGAAGGTAGAAACGTAAGAATGGAAGATGGAATATTCCTTCCTAAATATAGACTTCCAACAGAGGCAGAATGGGAATTTGCTGCATTATCTTACAGAGAAAATCAATTCTTCCCTGGAGATGAAAGAGTTTATCACCAAAAAATATACCCTTGGAATGGACATTATATTAGAGTTGATGACCATAGCGGTTTTGCTGCTGAGGATATTGGTCAGATAAGAGCCAATATTGTTAGAGGTAGAGGTGATTATATGGGTACTGCTGGAGCTTTAAATGATAAATCGGATATAACTAGCCCTGTGTTTGCTTATTGGCCAAATGATTATGGATTGTATGCTATGGCAGGTAATGTAAACGAATGGGTAATGGATGTGTATAGAAAAATGACCCTTGAAGATTTTGACGAATTTAGAGGATTTAGAGGAAATGTTTACAAAACACCTGTTATGGATCCAACCGACCCTCATATTTTAGATGCACCAGATGAATTAGGTAGAATGAAATGGAGAGAAGTAAGTGATGAGGAAGCATTTGATAGAAGAAATTACAATACCTCTGATAATATTAATTATCTTGATGGTGATTACGAATCTAGTATAGATTATAATTTAGATGATGCAAATAAAAGTGTAAAAAATTCTAACAGAATGTATGAAGAAGGTATTGAAGGTTCTGCTTACGATACTCTTAAATTAAAAAATATTCCACCAGAAAAATATGGTTCAATTCCTAACTATAGAGGTAAAAAAGATATGCAATCTATGATAACCAATAGACTTCACGTATACAAAGGTGGTGGTTGGAAAGATAGAGCTTATTGGATGAGCCCAGGTTCTAGAAGAGGATTAGATCAAGACCAATCTCAAGATGATTTAGGTTTTAGATGTGCAATGCACAGAGTAGGAAGTCAGGTGCAGAAATAGAATGTAAATTATTAATATATTGACAAATAAAAAAATGCTTACTTTAAAAGGTAAGCATTTTTTGTTTAGTGTATGAAAAATGTGAGTTTACATATGTAAATGACCATTTTTCAAACAAGCGTAATGCAGAAATCGGACTCAGGTTATTAATGTGGTAAAACTATTAAATAAGTTTATAAAAGTTTTTTTAATATAATCTGAACTTTAAATTATATTTGTAAAAAAAATATATACAAATGGGAAATACATTAATAGAAAAAATAATTATCAATCATTCAAAGTTTGACAAGGTAAAACCGGGTGATATAGCTGACATCGAAATAGATGCAAGAGCAGCAAGAGATTTTGGAGGACCAAATGTTGTGAAAAATATCGAAGATTATGGATTAACAATAGACGATCCAAGTAAAACATATTTTACTTTCGATACAAACCCAACAGGTTCTGACCAGAAATATGCAGTAAACCAGCAAATTGTAAGAATTTTTGCAAGAAAACATGGTATTAAAGTTTATGATATTAATGTTGGAATTGGAACTCACACAATGATGACTGATGGTTTAGCATGGCCAGGTTCAACATCAGTTACAACCGATTCTCATGCAAATATTCTTGGTGCAATTGGTGCTTTTGGTCAAGGAATGGGCGACAAAGATATTGCCGCAGCATTTAGCAAAGGTAAAGTTTGGTTTAAAACACCAGAATCTGTAAAAATTAATTTCATTGGTAAACGTCCTGCTAATATATCGGCAAAAGACATAGCAATTAATATGTTATCAATATTTGGTGCGAATAAACTTTTAGGTTATTCTGTAGAAATGTATGGCGAAGCTGTTGATGAACTTACTTTAGACGAAAGAATTACAATTTCTTCTATGGGAACAGAAATGGGAACAATCATTATTTTGTTTACTCCTAATGATATAATTATGGATTTTTGCAGCAAAATAGCTGGCAAAACCTTAGAAAAAATTGAAGCTGATGCTGATGCAAATTACGCAGAGGTTTTTGATATTGATATCAGTAAATTTACTCCAAAGGTATCTTTACCTGGTGCACCGCACACCACCGATGATATTATAAACACTGATAAAGTAAAAATTGATTCTGCATTTTTAGGTTCTTGTACAAATGGTAGAATTTCTGATTTACGTGTTGCTGCAGAAATTTTAAAAGGTAAAAAAGTAGCTCCGGGAGTTATTCTTAAAATTGTTCCTTCAACCGATAAAATCTGGAATCAAGCATACGACGAAGGTTTAATTAAAATATTTAAAGATGCAGGTGCATTAGTTTCTAATGCAGGTTGTGCAGGTTGTGCCGCAGGGCAAGTTGGACAAAACGGACCAGGCGAAGTAACAGTTAGTACAGGTAACAGAAATTTCCCCGGAAAACAAGGAAAAGGAGATGTATTCTTATCATCGCCAGCAGTTGTTGCTGCTTCGGCTTTAGCCGGATATGTTACTACGCCTGATGCAATTCCTGATAAACCAGCTGTTTTTACAGCAGAAGAAGTTGAGATTAAATTAGCTGAAAGCCTTAAAAAGGATAAAGCAGAAAGTCCAACTATTGTTGAAGGTCGAGTGTGGTATATAAAAGAAGATAATATAGATACTGATATGATTTTTCATAATCGTTATCTTGCTATAACTGATTTTGACGAAATGGGACAATATATTTTTGATAACCTAGAAGGATACAAAGATTTTGCTAAGAAGGTAAAGGAAAATGATATTGTTGTAGTTCAAAAAAACTTTGGTAGCGGTTCTTCTCGCCAACAAGCTGTTGATGGTTTTAAAGCACTTGGGGTTTCTGTTATTATTGCCGAAAGCTATGGAGCAATTTACGAGCGTAACGCAATAAATGGAGCTATGCCAATTATGACATACAATAATTTAGATGGTTTAAATCTTGAAGATGGCGATATTATTAATGTTAATATGGCTACCGGCGAAATTGAAAATAAAACTAAGAAAACTAATATTAAAATAAACCCTTTCTCTGATGTGCAATTAGAGATTTACCAGAATGGTGGGTTGTTTTAGTAAACTAGTAGCTAGTAATTAGTAAATGGCTGATAGCAGATAAATATTTGTAATCAGCCATTTTTTTGGTCACAGATACTCAATCCATTTAGCTTTTCGGGAATTTATACGGATTTATTTTTTCTTTTTTAGAGTTTAAAATTTTAAGCATAGCTAGGTTACGCTTATAAATTTAAACAAATAAAAAAGGAAAAAGAAAAAGTAGAAAACCCTAAAAGCTAAATGGTTTGAGTATATTATAAATGAGGATAAACAAAAAGTTTATGCGGTTTAGAAGAAAAAAATTAGCAGAATTGTAATTTTAGTTCTCCTAGTTTAAATAATTCACAACATGTTTACACATTCAATAAATTTCTTTGCTAACACTTTGTAGTCGTGATGTTTAATAATGAAATCATGGCCATTTTCTCCCATTTTGTTAAGTTCCTTTTGAGGGGTATTTAGTAGCTTATTAATTGCATCAACAATAGCTTTTGGATTTTCT
>CAZRWZ010000028.1:0-15582 GCA_964603745.1 uncultured Bacteroidaceae bacterium
AAAAGATACGAAAAGCCTTGCATAATAAGCCTTTTAATAAATATCCAAACAAAAATCATTTGAATTGAATTACAAACTAAATGTATTGAATTTAAAAAGCCATTGCTGCGGTTTCGCTCGCTGATTAATAAACCGTTTTTCATTCGCCGTCCCCAAAAAAAATTGGCTTTTTTGCTTGTTTTAACTTTTTTTGTCTATTTTTACTGTATGAAAGTTTTACTTAATAATTAAGCAAATGAAGGCAAGATGGATTTTAATATTAATTTTTATTAGTACATCATTTATAAATAATATTGATGCACAAATAGAATATACAGAAATTGTCGATACGAATATTATTTATTATTTTTCTGAATCTAATGTAGATTCAGTAATAATTTTTGATATTGACATGAATAATGATAATACCGTTGATTTTTATTTTCGTTTAAATAGTTTTTATGTATGGCATACACCAACCTATACTGGTCACTATTATGTAAGTCAACTAAAAACGGTATCTGATAATCTTATAAGTACTAGTGAATCTAGTGAATCTCCATCATGTACCAATGTTTTTAATATTAATGATATAATTGATGCAAATAGTAATTGGACTAGTAATGGAGACATCTATGTTCGTGCTGAAGGAATTACATTTAGCTGTGATATTCCATTTGAAGATAAATATTACGCAGTGAGTTTTATAATTGATGGCAGCATGCATTATGGATGGATTTATTTAGACGTTAATTCCATTGGTGAAATTTTACTTAAAGGGTACGGGTATAATACAATTCCTAACGAATTAATAACTGCTGGTCAAATAGAATCAAGTATTTATAATGGAAGAAAAGAAAAAAATCAAATTAATATTTATAATATAAATGGAAGTTTGTCAATAAAACAAAATAGAACTAAAAAATTAATTAAAAGTGTTTCTATTTATAGTCTTTTAGGTGTTAATATTTGTGAACATAAAATTGACGATTATCAAGCTTTAGTGAATGTTTCTGATATTAAGACAGGAATTTATCTTATCAAAATAAGATTTGATGATTGTATTTATTGTAAACGAGTATTCATTGATTAATTGGGTGTAAAATAAACTACACACAACACTACGCCTAGCTTAGTCGTTCTATTGTTAAACTGTTCTATTGTTCTACGGCTAATTATTAATTGCACATTACTAATTGCACATTATTAATTATCCATTGTCAATTATAAATATGCTCTAGTGTTTTGGTTTACAAATTTTAAATTAGTTTTTAAAGAAAATAATTAATAGAAGTCATATTAAAACAGTATAAAAATGTTATTTTTGGAGAAATAAGCTATAAATTGATTAACTTTCAATTTTAAAACTTTTAACAAAAAGATGGAAGTAGTAGTAGGAATAGATATTGGAGGAACAAATACCGAGTACGGTTTTATAAATCGAGAAGGAGAAGTTTTGTTATCAGGAAAATTTAATACTTTAGATTTTGAATTAGCCGAAAAGCTTGTTATTACTTTATCAGATAGTATTAAAAATATAATTAGTGATAGCGAATACGAACTTAAAGGTATAGGAATTGGTGTGCCAAACGGAAATTACTATAAAGGTACGGTAGAATATGCTGCAAATTTAAAATGGCATAACTATGTACCTTTAGTTGAAATGTTTCAAGAGCGATTTCCTGATATAAAAACTGTTTTAACAAACGATGCCAACGCTGCTGCAATAGGCGAGAAAGTATTTGGTGCAGCAAAAGAGATGAAACATTTTGTTGTTTTAACATTAGGCACAGGGCTTGGTGCCGGAATTTTTATAAACGGAATGATTTATCACGGAACTGATGGTTTTGCAGGAGAAATTGGTCATACAATTTACGATTACGAAGGTAGAAACTGCAATTGTGGTCGGCGTGGTTGTTTAGAAACTTATGTTTCGGCAACAGGAATAAAGCGAACAGTTGCCGAGTTAATTTCTACAACAAATATCCCTAGCACTTTGCGTGATGTACCTAATGCAAAGCTATCAGGTAAACTTATAGAAGCTAATGCACAAGCAGGAGATAAATTAGCTTTGAAAGCATTTAATTTTACTGCCGAGATATTGGGTAAACACTTAGCTGATGTTGTAGCATATTTAAACCCCGAAGCAATATTTTTGTTAGGAGGATTATCGAATGCAGGAGATTTACTTTTTAAACCAGTGGAGTTTCATTTAAATCAAAATCTATTATACGTTTTCAAGAATAATGTTAAGGTTCTTCCATCAGGAATTGATTATGGTAATGCAGCAATAAAAGGGGCAGCTGCTTTGGCGTGGAGCGAGGTTAAGATTTAATATTGAAACAATTAACTAAAAAATACAAAATCTTTTAAAACAAAACAGACTTTCTGCAAAAAAACAATTAACTTTGTGAGTTAAGAATTAAAAGAAAATAAAGAAATGGCATGTTGTAATAATAGAGCCGATTTAAACGATATATCACAAGAAACTAAGAATATAAATGCATGTTGCAGTAGTGGATTTAAGTTAGATGTTTATAATTGGTTAGAAAATATACCTGAGGTAGGAAACAGAAAAAAATTAGTAGAAGTTAGATTTAAAAACACAAGAAAACTTTTTTTTGAAAATGTAAATGACATTAAACTTATTGAAGGTGATGTTGTTGCAGTAGAATCGTCACCTGGGCATGATATAGGAACAGTTTCGTTAACTGGCGAGTTAGTGTATGAACAATTGCGAAAAAACGGATTTAAAACCAACGGAGAATTCAAAAAAATATATCGAAAAGCAAAAGATAACGATATAGAAAAGTGGAAACAAGCAGTTGATAGAGAAAAACATACAATGCTTAGAGCAAGACAAATTGCTGCCGATTTAAAATTAAATATGAAAATTGGTGATGTAGAATATCAAGGAGATGGTACAAAAGCCATTTTTTATTATATTGCCGAAGAACGTGTTGATTTTAGAGTATTAATTAAAAAATATGCCGAAGAGTTTAAGATTCGTATAGAAATGAAACAAATCGGTGTTAGACAAGAGGCCGGTAGAATAGGGGGGATAGGACCTTGCGGACTAGAGCTTTGTTGTTCTAAATGGATGAATAAATTTGTATCGGTTACAACCACATCGGCACGTCATCAAGAATTATCGTTGCACCCACAAAAACTTGCCGGACAATGTGGCAAACTTAAATGCTGTCTTAATTTTGAGGTAGATGTTTATAAAGACGCTCAAAAAGGTTTTCCTAACAAATCTTTACCATTAGAGGTAGAAGATGGTACATTATATTACGTAAAACTTGATGTGTTTAAAAAAGTTATGTGGTATAGCTACGATAAAAATTATGCTAAAAACCTTACTCCAATTCATGTAGATAGAGTTAGAGAAATTATTCAGCTTAATACAAAAGGCGAAAAACCAGGTAAAATTATTGACGAAATTATTGACGAAAAAGTTGAATTTACATCAGTTGTTGGTCAAGAAAGTTTAACAAGATTTGATAACAAAAATAAATCTAGAAAAAAGAAAAAAAATAAATATAATAAGAATAGGAATAAAAATCATAACAATAGAAATAATCCAAATAAAAATCCAAATAAAAGTAAACTTGTTTAAAAATTATAAAACATATTATTTTTATATATTTGTGATAATATCAACACTTTTTGCTTCGTGTAATACCGTTTACGAAAAAATGAGTAAATTTGATAATCAGGCATGGAACTACAAAGATAGTATTTCGTTTGATGTTGATATGAAAGAAAAAAATGTACCATACAATGTATTTATTGATATCAACAATAAAGACGCATATAAATACAGTAATATTTATTTATTTATTTCGTTAAAATCGCCTGATGGCAAGTCGGTTACAGACACTGTTGATGTTATACTTGCCGATTATAAAGGAAAATGGTATGGAAACGAAAAAGGCGACGATTACGAAGGTCATTATCTTTACAAAAGAAGTGTGCTTTTTCCTGTTTCTGGCACTTATACCTTTTCTGTAAAACAGGGTATGCGAGATGATGTTATTGATGGAATATCGGCTATAGGAGTAAGTATTGAGAAGTATAAAGAATAATAAAATTAAAGAGATTTGGCAAAGCATAAATTAGCACGATTTGCAGAGATGGAGACTTTTGAACATGTGTTTCATGCACCATTCGAGTTGGTTAAAGATGCCGATTTTGAGATGAAAACAAAATGGCACAAGTTTTTTGGAAATAACAATCCAATAATTGTTGAACTTGGCTGTGGAAAAGGCGAATATACTGTTGGTTTAGCCGAAAAATATCCCGAAAATAATTATATAGGTGTTGATGTAAAAGGTGCAAGAATCTGGAGGGGAGCAAAAGAAACTCTGTCTAAAGGACTTAAAAATGTGGCTTTTGTTCGCACTCGTATAGATTTTATCGAAAAAATATTTGGCAAAAATGAAATATCCGAAATATGGATAACATTTCCCGATCCGCAGAAAGATAAACGCCGCAAAAGGCTTACATCACCAATGTTTTTAGAGCGATATAAACAAATTTTAGAAAAAGATGGAATAATAAATCTAAAAACTGATAGCCGTGTAATGTATCTTTATACAAGAAATTTAGCAAAATCTAATAATTATAAAATAATTATTGATACCGACGATTTATATAATACTAAAGGGATTAGTAATGATTTGGAAATTAAAACTTTCTACGAACAAATGTGGCTAGATGAAGGAAAAAAAATTCATTACTTAAAATTTAACTTATCATCTGAAATTGTGAAAGATGCTGAGATTACCGAAGCTGAAATTAAAGAAATTGCAGCAGGGGTAATTTAACTATAAATATTATGGGTTGTTAAATTAAAAGGGAATTCCAATATTTAGCGACCAAATATTTTCTTTGTTATCGTATTGTTTTGAGTATATTAATCTAATAGGTCCTATTTTTGTTTGTAATCCTAAACCAATATTCCAACTAGTTATTATATTATCTTCAAATTCTGCATCAATATAATTATAATCATTATAGTTTCCAAAAACAAGTTGGTGAGTTCCACTAAAAACATACCATGTCTTTAAAAATTTTAGTTGAAGTTCTATTCCTATAATAGAAAAATAATCGGCAGAAAAATGATTCTCTTTTATTCCCGGAAAATTATATGATTTTGCATGTAAGCTATAATTCATTCCACCAATAAAATATTTTTCTGTAATAAAAGCAGAGTTTATTCTTGTTGCTACTTCAAGTTCCGGAATAATAGAAAAATGCTTTCTTATCAGAATGTATTGTTTATATTTAAAATCAAGCAATATATTATAATCTTCTACTCCGTCTATTAATCCTGTAGAATCGCTATTCATTTTATTTGTATCTGTTTTTAAAACTGTTCCTTTTGTTACATTATTTGTGTATTTTAAACTAGCCTTAAGTAAAATACCTTTTGTTGGGAAAAAATTATCGTCTAATGTATTAAGTTTAATTTTAAATTTTGAGTATAATTGATTTAAATATAATCTATTTACATTGTAATATAAATCCATACCATCTTTTAAAAATACGCTATTATATTCTCCTCCAATTTGAGCAGACAACACAAGGTTTCTGAATGGTGCTATTGCAATTTTACCATAAAAGTCTGAATGTAAGAAAACAAAATGACCTATATTAAAAATGCCTCCTGCTTGCTTTATAAAATTAGGAACTTTGGTCATTTGAAAATATCCGTTAACAGATAATTCTATTCTACCGGCTTTAATAGGGTAAAATTTATATCCTAAATATGCTCTCGGGCTTTCTGAAATAGATATTTTTGTATCAAGTAATGTTTGTCTGAAAAACAAATTTTCATATGTACCTCTAAATAAAATATTTGGACCATAAGAATTGTCGTAATGCAGACCTAATCTTATTATTCCACGACTTCTTTCGTCTAGTTTTAACACTAAATTTGTTTTATCTCCATTTTTTGTGAAATAATAACTTACCTTATTATATTGCCAAGTTGAATAAATATCTTTTAAAGCTTCGTCAATTTGTTCTGGTAACATATAGGAGTTGTTTTTTAATTTACTTAACCTTAAAACTCTGCTACTATCGGTTAAATTGCTACCTTCAACTATAATATTATCAACCCATATTTTATTTGTATCAATAAATAGAGGCAAACTGTCGGTATTGTTAACAAGTGCTGCTATTTCCGAAAGTTTTTTTAATACCTCACTATTTCGTGCTGCTAATTCACCTTGTTTTATTATTTTCTTAGATTTATTGAAATCGGCAGGTGTAAAATCATGTAAATCTGGTTTAATAAATAAATCTGTATTTTTTTCTTGTTTTTTTGCATCAACCACACCACTTATAACAGAACTACGACTTAAAATACTTGTTAACGACCTTAACGAAGATTTATCAGGACGCTCATCAAAACCTGTGTATGAGCCAATTATAATATCTGCTCCCATATCAATACATTGCTGAACAGGATAGTTTATTGTAACACCACCATCTACAAGTAACATTGTATCTTTGTTTATAGGCACAAAAACTGTAGGAATTGACATGCTAGAACGCATGGCTTCGGCAAGGCTTCCTTGTTTAAAAATATAAGGATATCCCGAAATAATATCAGTGGCAAGGCAACGATAAGGAATAGGAAAACTGTCGTAATTATTGTAAGTATTACTTTTCCAAGTTAGCTTTGAAAAAAGTGCTTGTATTTTTTGTCCATCAATCATACCCGAAGGTAAAGATGGTTTGTTTTGATTATCAAAATTTATTTCTAAAGGATAGCCTGGATAATTATCTTTTTCAATTATCATAATATCTTTTAGAGGGATTTTATCGGCAAGCAAATTGTCCCAATCCATATTTGTTACAATTTTTTCAATTTGTGATGCTGTGTATCCTTGCGAATAAAGAGCTGCTACAATAGATCCCATACTTGTACCTGTAATATAATCTGGACGAATATTGTATTCTTCCAAAACTTTTAAAACACCTATATGTGCCGAACCTCTAGCACCACCACCACTCAAAACCAAACCTATTTTGGGCTTTGTTGTTTCATTTTTATTTTGTGCATTTATTGAAAATGACATCAACAAAACTATTGTTATAAATAAAATTTTAGTTTTCATATTTTTTTATTTGTAATTAGTTTTTAATCCTAATTGGGATTAAAACCGAAGAGTTAATTTTACATTCAATCTTCTGCCTGTCAGGTAATTTGGCACAGCATATTGTCTGCCATAAATATCTTTAATCCAAACATACGAAATTGTATTGTTTATACCAAGCATATTAAAAATTTCGGCTGTTATGCTTATTTCTTTAAAATTACTAAATACATTTTGCTTGTCAGATGTTTTAAAAATTTTAGAAAAGCCTAAATCAACACGTTTGTAAGCAGGCATTCTAATTGTTTGTTCGCCACGTTCGGAGTAGGGTGCCCCAAAAGGTAATCCTGTTCCAAAAACAAGATTTAAGTGTGCTTTAAAAGTTGGGAATTTTGGAACATAATCTTGAAAAAAGATATTTGCATTTACAAGTTGGTCTGATGGTCGTGGAATATATCCGTAATTATCGCCTTCTATATCTTCTTCTGTTTTCATTACCGACAAGCTAACCCAACTCTCGGCACCTGGCACAAATTCACCTGTAAGTTTCATATCAATACCTGTGGCGTAGCCGTGTGCATTGTTTTCGGCTAAATATCTTATTTTAACATTTTCAACAATGTATGGATTTAAGTTATTTAGTATTTTATAATAAACTTCGGTTATTAATTTAAAAGGTCGGTTCCATATTTTTAAATTATAATCGCTACCCAAAACAAAATGTATTGATTGTTGCGATTTTACATTAAGATTTAAGTTTCCGTTTATATCGCGATATTCTTTATAAAAAGGTGGCTGATAGTAAACACCTGTTGCAAAACGAAACACAAAATCTTTTTCCCAGTTTGGTATAACTGCAAAAGAAACTCTAGGGCTTACAAGAAATTCTTTATTAATATCTGAATAATAGAAACGAAAACCGCCTGTTAAATTAAATTTTGTGGTGTCTTTTGCACTAAAGTTATATGAGTTTTGAATGTAGGCTGTATATTTATTAGTGATTAAAGAATTATTTGCATAAATATTATTATATAAGCTAACAAAATTAGGTGCATATCCAGCAGTGTCAGGAAATGGGAGAGAGAAACCCGCAGAATCGTGCATTTCCCATTCGTTAACATAATCTTCTATATTTTCAAGTCTGTAGCCAAGCCCCCAATCTATTCTGTTATTATCGTTTAGTTTATAATCGGCTTTGTGTTCAATATTTATAACATCGGCATAAAAGCGGTTTCGTGCGTGAGTTAAAAACGAACCTATACCAATATTCATAAGCGAATCGCCAAGATTATCAGAGCCTAAATTTTTATCAAGTTCGTTAAGATAATACTGACCTAAAATATCGTATGATTCTTTCTCTATTGTTCGCATTCCCGACATTATAAGTTTTAATCTAAGTTTAGAATTTGGCTTGTATGTGTTTGTGTAAGCTCCTGTAAATGTTTTAAATCGGTCGGCTTCTTGTCCGTCAAAATATATTTTTAAGCCCAAAGCATTATTTACTGTTCCGAAACTTGTTTCACGGTCTTCGGGGATAAAATTATATGCATTATCGGCATAGTTTGTTAAAAAAGACATTTCCCATTTGTCGTTTACATCGTATGTTATGTAAGATTGAATATCCCAAAAGCGTGGTTTGTATTCGCCTTTTGTGTCGAGAGTATTTAAAATGTATGAGTTAGATTTATATCTTGCTCCTATAATATATGTTAATCTGTGGTTTTTTGTACCACCCTCTAAATGAGCTGTTCCACCAAGCAAACCACCCGAAACCGAACCTGCAAATTTGTTAGGTTTTTTATATTTAATATCTAAAACCGACGACATTTTATCGCCATAGCGAGATTCAAAACCACCTGCCGAAAATTCTACCGATTGCACTAAATCGGGGTTTATAAAACTTAGTCCTTCTTGTTGTCCCGATTTTATTAGCTGTGGTTTGTAAATTTCTATATCGTTTACGTAAATAAGATTCTCGTCGAAATTTCCACCACGCACAGTATATTGCGAACTTAATTCGTTATTAGATGATGTTCCGGGTAAAGACTTAATTATATTTTCGATACCATTACCCATATTTGGCATTAGCTCAAAATTTTTGGTTTCTAAACGAGTAATTCCTCTGTATCGCTTGCTTTGTTCTTCTACGCTTACAACAGAAATCATTTCGTAATTAATCTGCATTTTTTTGTTTAGTATTTTTATTTCATTTGGTTTTAGCTTTATTTTTAGGGTGTCGCTTTTATATTCGAGATGAGAAAAAACTATTGTTAAATTTTTGTTTGCAGGTACTTTTAAATTGTAATTTCCATCAAAATCGCTTGTTGCTCCAATTTGCTCGCCTATAACCGAAATATTTACAAGCTCAACATAATTTCCTGTAACATCTTTAATATTTCCCTTAATTGTAGCCGTATTTTGAGAATACAATACTGTGGAAATTAATATTAAAATATATGTTAGAAAATTTATTATCTTCATAATTTCGTAATAACTTCCAAAAGTATTATTTTATTGTGAAAATATAAACTTTATTAACTTTTAAATTAATAATTTCGCTGTAAGCAGAATAAGCGTTTTGGATTTGTTTTAAACGGATTTTATTGTTGTTAAAATTTCTATTTTTTATTTCCTAAAAATCTGCAAGTCAGGGTTTCACTCTGTTAATTTATAAGCTGAAGTATTAATCGACTTCATCTTAATTCAAATAGTGAAACCCTGACTATTAAAAGTAAACCTAGTAATTTTAGGTGTTAAAAAAGAAATTAATAGATGATTTTATAATTTAGTTTTTAATTAATTTGTTAATTATGATATTATCTTTTGCTACAATTTTGATGATATAAACGCCTTTATTGTAATGTTTTAAATCAATAGAGATATTATCATCAACAATATTATTTTTATAAATAATTTGTGAATTAATATTATAAATAATTATTTCATTTATATTATTTCCTTTAATATTTACATATTCTTTGGCTGGATTTGGATATATAATAATATCATTTTTTTCAATTGTTTTATTTTGAGTAGGAATACAATCCATTATATGTTCCCAAACTTGATTAGCTCCCGGTTCTTCGCCCGGATTTGCATACCATTTATTTTTCCAAGCCGAGCCAATATGCGTAACAACTGTTTCTGCGGTTGAGTATGTAGTTGAAGCATTCCATGCAGGTGCACCGCAATCTGAGTTATCTGCTACTTCAAAATTTACTGATGTAGAATCTGTATTTCCTTGTTCGTCGCTTGCTATTGCCCAAACGGTGTATGTTCCAAAATCTGGTGCTGTCCAATTAGCATGATAAATATTTCCGCCAACATTAGTAGCAGAAATTATATTATCCGAAATTCTAAAATGAAAACCAGATAATGCTCCATCGGCATCAAAAGCATTTGCTTTTAAAACTATATTTGATAATGATGTTTGCAAAATAGTTTCATTATTTGCAGGATATGTTATTGTAACAGAAGGCATACAATTGGAAGTGCATTTATAAAAAACTTCAACTTCATCAGATTGCACTAAGCCATTTGTACAATGTGCTTCCATTATAAGAGATTTATTTCCGTAAGTTGATGGAGTATATTGTGCTGTCCAAATACTATCAGATGTATTTGTTGCCGAAACACTTTGCCCATCAATTATAAAATTTACACTTGCTATACCGTCGGGGTGATTAGCATAACCTGTAAAATTTGTTGAACTAAGATTTAATATTGTATCTATCTGATTATGAGAATGCGAAGTGATTTTGATATTTATATCTGTACCATAAAAATAATGATGATAAGTTTTTGCAAATTCGTATTCCGAAGCACAAGCATCAGAAGCGTCCCAATTTACCGACCATGTCATTACACCTCGTAAATTTGGATATACACCATGTGCAGTATAATTTCTTCCTGCAAAATCGGTTCCGTATTGTAAATAATCTAATGCTTTAATTACTTTTGATGTTTGTAAATATCCACCGGCAGGTGCTGCATCGGGGCAGGCAGGTATGCCTAAAGCAACCTGTTCTTGTTGCAATGCTGCAAAATGTATTCCTGTTGATGTATTAAACCCTGTTAAAAGCATATCGGTCATCGAAACTAAAAAATCGGAAGTTGCTTGCGAATATGCTTGCCCATCAAGAGCAATAACCGAACCTGTATTATATAATTGTGCATGAATGTAATCTAAATCATTTCTTATATTATCTAACACAGCCAGCCATGCTCCTGCAGTTCCGGTATAAGTAGAATATCCTACTTGTACATAATAAACTTCTGGTGCTGTAGAAATAATAAAATCATTTCCAAAATGTTGACTTATTTCGTGTATTGCATCAATTAAATTTTTAAGTTTGGGAAGTGTAATTTGAGCATATTCAAATGATGTTGGTAAACCGCCAAAATTCATAGAACCACCTTCAAAATCTAAGTCTATACCATCAAAACCATAGGTTTCTACTATATTTATTATTCGGTTTACAAAAGTATCTTTTTGAGCTGTTGTTTCTAACTCTACATGCCCATTTTGTCCACCTATTGAAATAAGAACAGCAGTACCTTTATCCTTTAGCTCCTGAACGTCTGCTACAAATGCAGCATCGTTGGCATAATATGCAGCACTTGGTGTAAAATATGCACTATAACCATCTAAGCCTTCGGTTTCTATAAACGAAACATTTACTACATTATACTTTGTGTTTACTTGGTTTAAGTACATAAATGGAGCTGTGTAATAATCCCAATTATGCCAATATCCCACTATAATTTTATTGGCTAATGGCGTAAAACTACGTGTATTTTCCTGTGCTTTAGTTAATTGTGATGCTATCAAAAGCAACAATATCAATATATTTTGTTTTATTAATCGCTTTTTCATATTTCTTTTAATCTAATATTATTTTTTCTATTATTATTTTATCTTGTACAATAATTTTAATTATGTAAATGCCTTTTGGGTAATCTGTTAAATCAATATCTGAAAAATTATTTTTATTATAAATTGATTTAATATTTTGTCCGTTAATACTATTAATTTCAATTGCTTGGATATTATTGCCTTTTACAGTAATTTTTCCAGTTGTAGGATTTGGATAAATTGTAATATTATTAGCACTTTCATTTTCTATATTTGTGATAACTACAAAGTTGCAATTTGAAGTGTCAACACAAGAATTTTCTGTAACTTCTACCGCATAATATCCTGTTGTTATTACTTCATAATCTTGATTATTTGCTCCTGAAATAACTGAATAGTTATTATTATCACAATTTAGCCATTGATATGTATCTGCATTTGAATTGCTTGCCGATAAAATATTAAAATTTTGTGTAAAATCAACATTTACCTGATTTACTGCTAAAGTAAGAGTTACAATACTATCGCAACCTCCTGCAATTTGATATGTTTCGGAGTAAACTCCTGAGCTGTTAAGTGTTTCGCCTGCAAATTCGTAAGTTTCGCCTTTGCAAATTTCTGCTGATATATCGTTTGTTACGTAACAATTTTGTGTAACAATAATTTTTTGAACTTTATAATCTTTACACGAGCCATTTGGAATTAAGAAAGTAACATAAAATGTTCCTACTCCAGCAGTTGAAGGGCTAAAAACCCCATCAATAGTACAGCTATAACCTGCAAAATTAAAACTACCAGAATATAAAGAATGAATATTTTGATCGGCATCGTTTGTGTTAAATATCAAAGTATTATCTGTATAAGGTGCTGAAGGTAAGAATGCTAAATTTTTGTAGTAATAGTCTTGTATTTTTTGTATTGAAAAATAATCATCTTTCGGAGGGTTTCCAATTCCATCGGTACTATTACCAACGCCTGCTCCAAACATGGCATGAATTATACCGCAATCGTTAAATTTTGAAAAATGTTCGTGCCAAGTTATTTCATTACCAGAAACTTCTAGACTTGTATCTTGAGCATTATTATTTGTGAAATGTGTAAATCTTGTTGGGTCGTTTTCTGTAAATTTATCACCAAAGAAATAATCAATAGTACTGTCTTCATATTTGCTTGTGGTATTTGGTAAATCTTGATATACAGAATTTGTATAAGCCGAAACATAATGAGAACCATTAATTCTACCAACAGGTAATTGCCATAATATCATATTTTTACCAGATATTTGATGCATTGTTTTTGCATACATCATATAGTTATTCCAATGGTCGTGGCTAAACCACCAAGGGTTTGTTGTAACTCCGCTAGAAGAGTATCCTTCGGCATCTAATCCGTATTTATCTATCGAAACAAAATCGGCATTATTAGATATAATACCACAACTTATTCCGTAATTCATTGTTAGTGTAGCTGCTTGATGTATTGTAGCTCTACCTTGTACCCAACCTAAATCGTCTTCATCGGTTCTTCGCATTAAACCTTTTCCGCCATTAAGTCCTACTGCCGACCACAGATTAAGTTGCCAACCAAAAAATAGGTTTGCACCAGCTTGTCGTCTATCGTCAATGGTTTTATTAATTCTTTCTACCAATGTGCGAATATTACCTGCGTTTTCGGCTATTTCGGTGGCTGTAACACAAGTAGGTATTTGTTCTGGATCGCTTGTACCTAAATGTATTTCTCCTAATTGTTGTAAATATCCAAGAAAATCGGGTTCTAAAATAATTCCAAATAAGTCATCACCCATTACATCAACGCAATTATCAATAAAAATATTCAAATCTGCAAAATATTCTTTCATATATGCGGTATCTTGTGCATGAGCTAAATCGGTTGTAAAACTTTCTCCTCCGTCAGGTATATTATAGTAAACAAAAAATGGAATTAAACCATATTTTAAACTATTTGTACAAAATTTTACAGTACGGCTTGTGTCTCGCCAAGAATTGTAAGTTCCTGTTACAGCAGGTCCTCCGTTAATATAAATATAACGAACATCCATATTTTTATTTGTAAAATCAACATCTAAATCTTCCCAAAACTCTAAATCGGGTGTAATATCTTGCGATTTATATCCAATAGAAGCATATTCTGGCATTCCCGGAATTGTTCCGTCGCAGTAGTTTATTCTAATGCCAACATAATAAGTTCCTGATGTGGTGGTAATTTTTAGTCCTGTTCGTCCTGGACGGTTAGCACTAATTGTCATTTGCGAACCAGAGAATGTAGCAGTTAAAAGTTCTTTGTTTCTAACTAAAACTTCCGATATATTTTCTCCTAATTCAAAAACTTTATCGTAGCCTAAATTTGCTTGTATCTGCAATGGTATATTTTCTATATCAATGCTTTCGTACATTGGATTAATTAAATTGAAATTAATTATTTTTTGTCCTATAGTCCCACTATTATCAGTTGCAGTAACAATAAAATTGTAAGAGCCGTAAGCTGTTGGTGTCCAATCGTATGTGTAGTTATTGCCATTTGCATTATCATATTGAAAGTCTTGTCCGTTTAACGAAAAATGAATATCAGTAATTGTCCCATCAGGATCTATTGCATCGGCTGAAAGTGTAATAACATCGCTATTTATATTGTATATTGTATTAATTGTAATATTATTTGATGGATATACGTTTGATATTACTGGAGGTATTGAACTTGCTACTTGAATTGTGCCTTGTTTTGTAGTAATTCCTAACTCGTCGTCGGTAGCAACTATTTTAAATGAAAAGATACCGTAATTTGTTGGTGTCCAATTTACAGAATACTGGTTTCCTGTATTGCTTATTGGGCTTAGAGAAACTCCGTCAATAACAATTTCTACATTAGATATTTCACCATCATCATCGGTAATTGTTGCATTTATAGGAATTGTATTTAAGTTTGATTGAATATTAACGGAATTTAAAGCGTTAGATTGAACTTGTGGTAATTCGTTTAAAATTGCACAAACTGCAACAAATGTCCAAGAGCCTCCTTGGTCTGGTTTATTATTCTGTGTCCAATAACTTGCGTGATAAACAATTCCATCGTATTGCACGTCATAATTATTATTAGATGGACCATAAACTAATCCTGTATCCCATTCTGCAACAGTAGAACAATTTAATGTTGGGTAATTCTGACTTGAGCAAATTCCTGTTTCTGTCCAAGCGTCTGTAGTTTCGGGATTTTCACCTTGTGTATAATAGTTTGCAGTATATAATTTATCGTTGAACGATACGTAACTTCCATCGCCATAACCAACTCCTGAATTCCATTCTGGTACGGCACAATTAGTTGCTTCAATTATTTTGAGGTTTGTAAGAAATGTACTTTCTGTAGCATTTGTACTCATAGTCATAACTCCTTTTAGCGAGTAAGTGCCAAAACTATTGGCTGTCCAAGTAACTTTATATTGGTTGCCACCAACATTTGTAGCGGTATAGTCGCTGCCATTTATTTTTGCATAAACCGATGTTATTGTTCCTGATGTGGCTGTTGCGTTAAAATAAATTTCCATTGTAAGATTAGGGTCAACCGAGTAAACTCTAAATGTTTGATTATCGGAATAATTTATTTGTGCAAATAAATTTACAGACA
>CAZRWZ010000028.1:15682-17010 GCA_964603745.1 uncultured Bacteroidaceae bacterium
TGTAATTTGTACATTTCCTTGTGTTTCATTAAAATTTATATAGATTTTACCTTTGGTAGGGTTTGGGTAAAAACTAAATTTAATATTATCTGTTGTTTCTGAAACATTAGAATTTCCACAAAAAACATCATTAAGCTTATCAACTAAAGGTGTACTTCCTAACACGCCTGAGCCGGGTGAGGTTTCAAGATAATCGCCTGTTATTTCCCAAATTATTGCTCCTCTAAGATTGTTATCAACAATATATTGAGCTTTTAAGCCAATAGACTCCACATTATCGTAAGATAGAAAAGTTTTTAAATCATTTTTTCCTGTTAGATATGGTACTTTTGCTTGATCATCCCAATGCTCATCGAATAAATTCATATTTTTTAGCACATTATAATATAATGGAGTACCATCGTCGTCAGAAAAAGTTTGAGTATCTCCTTGTCCTGTTGATGCAACAAATAAATCAGGGGCTCCAGTTGTTTTAGCCGAGCGACCATAAAAAGCAACACCTGCAGTTATTTTATCGGGGCTAACTCCATGAACATTAAGAAGTGTTGTAACTGCCGAATCTAAATTAAATCCGGGATGACCAAAATCATCATCAGGTTTATATAATGGGGCATTATGATTTGTTTTTGAGTCGAAAGCTCCATAAAAATCATAAGTCATTAGGTTTATAATATCAAGACTTTGAGAAACTACAGCCCAATCTACATCTAACATTTTTGCTGGGTCGGCACTAACGGCAGCAGTTAACAGCATAGTTTTTCCTATAGAATCGCCATAAATGTCGATAGCTGTTCTTATTTCTTGTAAAAATAAATTAAAGTTTTCTTTGTCTGCGGCAGAGCCACCATGTCCTGCATATCCGGGATATTCCCAGTCTATATCTATTCCATCGAATTTAAACGAATCTATTAAATTTACACATTCTTGTGCAAAAGTTGCTCGTTTTGTAGCATCTGCTGCAATTGCAGGAAAATTGTTTGATAAAGTCCAACCACCTATAGATGGTAATACTTTTACTCCATTATTATGAGCTATATCAACTAAAGATGTGTTTGGTATGTATGTGTCATTTCCTTGCGACCAATCATGCTGACCTAAAAGCAAGTTTTCGTCTGCCCACGAATCAGTTAAAGATATTTTTCCATCGGTTTCAGGACGTAAAAAACAATAATTAAGAATTGTATATTTAGAGTAATCTATTGATTGTGGGTCAACTAAATGACTTCTGTCGTACCATTGCCAATTGGGGTAATAACCTACAATTTCTTTACACGGAGTTTGTGCAAAAATTAGTTTTCCTAAAAATACGATTGAGATAAGTAGAATAA
>CAZRWZ010000029.1:0-16968 GCA_964603745.1 uncultured Bacteroidaceae bacterium
TGATGTTTTAATCCCAATTGGGATATTTAATTTTCATACGCTTACTTTATAAACAAGCTTTAATTATAGAATTTTTTGCCGTTTCAATAAATAAGGAAGAAGTATTTGATCGAAACTTTTATTAATATCAACTTCAACAAATCCTATATTATATTGTCCGCATTTAAGTTTAATTTGTTTCTGAAATTCAGAAAACTTTTCATTAACCATTTTTTTAACCTCATTAGGACTTAGTTTTATTTCTGCATCTGTTTCTAAATCAATAAATTTATGAGGTCTGTTGTTAAAGTTAAATTCTTGTTCTGTGGTTTTATCTTTTAAATGAAAAATTATTATCTCATTTTGTTTAAATCTTAAATGATTAAGTGCTTCAAATAAATTATCAATATTATCTGTTTCGAGCATATCGCTAAAAATAATTACCAAAGAGCGTTTATGAATTCTTTCGGCTAGCTCGTGCAATAAGATTGCAATATTTGTGCCTTTAGATTTGTCGTTTTTATCTAGTAATTTATTAAGTTCAGAATAAATTAAAGAATTATTTTTAGCAGATAATTTTGCATCAATATGAAATTCAATTTCGTCTGAAACAAAACTTAAGCCAACGGCATCACGTTGACGTTTTAATAAATTTATAAGAGCAGCCGAAGAAAAAATACTAAAATTTAGTTTATTTATTTTTTCGTTAAACGGATACATCATAGACGAAGATGTATCAATAATTATTTGGCATCTTAAATTTGTCTCTTCTTCGTATCTTTTCACGAATAACTTTTCTGTTCTTGCAAAAAGTTTCCAATCAATATGCTTAGTGCTTTCGCCTGTATTGTAAATTCTATGTTCGGCAAACTCTACAGAAAACCCATGATATGGACTTCTGTGTAAGCCGGTTATAAAACCTTCTACAAGCTGCTTTGCAATAAAATCAATATTTTTGAATTGCTCAGAATTGTATATTTCTTGTAAATCTCTCAATTATTTTTACCTATAAATTTAAATGCAAGATTAATAAATTAAATAATTATTTCATCAAAAGTTTTATAAAATTTAATAATTTATTTTGTTTAAATATTAAAAATTAAAAAAAAAACATTATTTTGCGGTGTTAATGAAATATACAAATTATATAATATTATTTTTATTGTTTTTTGTTGGTGCTCAGGCACAAATAAATAAAAATGGAGTGCCTTTAATTCAAAATTATGATGCAGAAGATTATGATGCACACGATCAAAATTGGGCTATAACTCAAGACAATAGAGGCTATATGTATTTTGGAAACACACACGGTGTTTTAGAATATAATGGAAGGTCTTGGAGAAAAATAGAGGTAAATAACAACTCAATGGTTAGGTCTTTAGCCGTTGTTGGTGCTACAAACACAATACTTGTTGGTGCTGTTGATGAATTTGGATACTTAACACCTAATAAAATAGGTCTTTTAGAATATAAATCATTATATAAAGAATTAAATATAAACCAAAAGATAGGCGATGTTTGGAAAACATATACAAAAGGAGATACAGCTTATTTTTGTACATATAATAACATTTTTATCTTTTATAAACTTAAGTTTATTAAACAAATAAACCTTGTGAAACGCTCATCTATGTTTACCTATATTGTAGGTAAAGATTTATATGTTGGCAATTTAGAGTATGGTATTTTAAAAGTTACACGAGATACTATATCTGAAATTAAAGGCGGCAATTTTTATAAAGACAAAAACATATCAGCAATATTAAAAATTTCTAAAAATAAATTTCTTGTAACAACATTTCAACAAGGAGCATTTATATTTAACTCAAATACAGGAGAATCAAAACAATTTTTTAATGACGAGGTAATTAAAATTGTACAAAAAGGAGTTTTGTATCATGCAATAGAATTAAATAATGGAAACTTTGCTTTTGCAATCGTTTATAACGGATTGTTAATAACCGATAAAAAAGGAAATATTGTAAATCATTTAACTGATGATGATGGACTCTCAGGAGATAATATGTTGTTTTATTTATTTCAAGGAAATGGACCGTTATGGGTCGCGAAAAACACAGGAATATCAAATATATTAGTTGATTTGCCACTTAACTATTATAAAATTTCAGAAGATTTAGGAAGTGCAATAAATAACATTATCGAGTTTAATGGAGTATTGTATATTGGAACCGACGATGGAGTTTATTATATTTCTAACAAAGGAACAAGACCGGAAATTAAGAAGACATCAATTGATAAACAAGTATGGGATTTTATTATATTTAAAAATGGCGACGAGGAGTTCCTATTAGCAGGTACTGTACAAGGTGTTTATGATATAACAGATACCTTAAATATTGTTGAAATAAAACAAAATATCAATAAATCAAATATAAAAGAAGAAGATATAAAAGGTGATTTTTATGCCTATAAATTATATCAAATTCCTAATAAACCATATTTATTAATTTGTAGTGAAAATTATATTGTTTCGCTTAAATATACTGGTGATTCTAAATGGGATAGTTATAAAAGATATTTTGATTTGAATGCCGGAGTAAGAGAAATTATTTCAGATAAACAAGGAAATATGTGGATGGGGACAACACTATCTGGTGTAATAAAAGCTAAATTTACAGATTCATTAAATGTTATTGCAAAATACAATAAAAAACAAGGTTTAGATAATCTTAAAAATGTTACTCCTCTTTTGTATAATGATAAAATATATTTTACAAACACAGATGGAGTTTACGAATTAAATGGAGATAAACTTAATAAAACAGGTGTTGCAAAGTTAAATAAGAACATATCAATTCATTCAATATATTATTTAAAAAATGGTAAAATTTGTTTTTTTGTAGATCAAACAGAAATAGAAAGAAAGTTTTATATTTTTGATTCTAAAAAAAATAAATTAGATACTACATCATTAAATAGTTTACCCGATTCCAAGAAAGATGCGTTTGTTATTGAAACTAATCCAAATATTTTTATTATTGCTTACGGAAAAAAATTATTCTTTTTAGATTACAATAAAATTGATACTTATAAAGAAATACCATCTCCTTACTTTAAACAAGTATTACTAAAAAACGAAGAACCACTTTTCGCAGGAGTTTATGTTAATGTTGAAAAAAATAGCGATACCCTTGTTAATATAATTACATTAAAAGGACAAACAGATGAAATTGTTCCTGTACTAAATTATAGCCAAAACGAATTAAAATTTGTATTTTTCTCTCCATATTATAACAAAGAAGATAAAGTTTTGTTTAGTTATACATTAGAAGGGAATGATGACAAATGGACAAAGTGGTCAAAAGAAAATTTTGCAATAAAAAATAACCTGCTAGAAGGAGATTATACTTTTAAAGTAAAATCTAAAAATCTTTATGGAGAAATTAGCGAAATAGCAGAATTTAAATTTATAATATTACCACCTTGGTATAGAACAGTATGGATGTATATTATCTATGCAATACTTGGTATAACAATTATTGTATTGATTGTTTATTTAAATAGCCGTAGACTAATAAAAGAAAAACTAAGATTAGAACAAATTGTAAAAGAAAGAACAGCAGAGGTTGTAGCTCAAAAAACTGAAATTGAAGCACAAAGAGACGAAATTGTAGCTCAACGTGACTTGGTAATGGAGCAAAAAGAACACATTGAACTTATACACGAAGAAATTACAGATAGTATTCATTATGCAAAACGAATACAGCGTGCAATTTTACCAGATGAGGAACATGTAAATGCTGCAGTGCCAGAGCATTTTATTCTTTTTAAACCAAAAGACATTGTAAGTGGCGATTATTATTGGGCTTCGGTTCTTAAATCTGAAAACAAAGTAAACAAACATCTAATAGGAAAACTGGTAATTACTGCTGCCGATTGCACAGGACACGGCGTTCCGGGTGCATTTATGAGTATGCTAGGTGTTAGTTTCTTAAATGAAATTGTTAACGAAAAAGGAGTTGACAGACCAGACCTTATACTTAATATGATGCGAGAAAATGTTATTGCATCATTACAACAAACAGGAGCCGAGGGAGAACAAAAAGACGGAATGGATATGTCGCTTTGTGTTATAGATATAGAAAAAATGAGATTGCAATATGCAGGAGCAAATAACCCTGTTTATATCATACGAAAAAAAGAATTACCCGAAGTTGTATTTATTAACGATAATGCCGAAACAAAAGAAATTGAAGGCGAAGATTATAATTTAAAAGAAATAAAATCAGATAAAATGCCTATCGCCATTTATATTCTAATGAATGATTTTAGGTTGAACGAAATAGAACTATTATCTGGCGATGCAATATATATGTTTTCTGATGGATATGCCGATCAATTTGGTGGTAAAAAAGGTAAAAAGTTTAAATATAAACCATTTAAAGAACTATTATTAAGCATTCAAGATTTACCAATGAACGAACAAAAACAAATCTTAGAACAAACAATGGAAGATTGGAAAAATACTATAAACGAAAAAACAGGGCAAATATCTGAACAAATTGATGATATTGTAGTTATTGGAATTAAAATACCATAAAAGCCACAAAAGTGAAAAACAAAATAAGTATTTTTATTGAATATGTTTGGCTTACTTTAGCAGGATTAGCTCTTATTGCAGGAATACATAAAACATATTATCATGGATTTGAACACAGTTGGTTGTTTTTTATAATTATCCCAATAGCATTGCTAATGTACTATTTAAGAAAACAGCTTAGAAAACAAAACACAAACGAAGAATGATTATATATCTACTTCTAATATTACTAACTCTTTTATCTTCAGCATTTTTTTCGGGAATGGAGATTGCCTTTGTTTCATCTAACAAATTAAAACTTGAATTAGATAAAAAACAAGACGATACATTCTCTAAAATAATTAATATCTTTAATAAAAAACCAGGCGAGTATATCGCTACAATGCTTGTAGGTAATAATATTTCGCTTGTTGTTTATGGTATTGTTATGGCTATAATACTAAGACCTGCAATAATAAATATATTTGGGAAAAATGAAGTAATAATATTATTGCTTCAAACAATAATTTCTACAATAATTATACTATTTACAGCAGAATTTTTACCAAAAACACTTTTCAGAAACAGTCCTAATCGTGCTTTAAAAGTTTTTATTATACCTGTATTTCTAATCTATATATTATTGTGGCCAGTTACTAAAATTACAATATTTTTCTCAGATATTTTGCTTAATAATATTCTTAAAATGGATACAAACACAGAACATAAAAACCCTGTGTTTGTTAAAGCCGATATAGACCATTTGGTATCTAATGTTTCTAACGAAGATGAAAAAGAAGAAATAGATAATGATATAAAATTATTTCAAAATGCCTTAGATTTTTCTGATGTTAAAATACGAGAATGTATTATTCCTAGAACCGAGATTATTGCTATTGATGTTAACGATTTCGATTTAGAAAAAATAAAGCAACTATTTATTGAAAGCGGCTTTTCTAAAATATTAGTTTTTGATGATAGTATCGATAACATTATCGGGTACATTCATAATTCAGACTTATTTAAAAAACCTGACAACCTAAAATCTATAATCCGAAATGTAATTATAGCACCCGAAACAATGCCTGCAAACAAATTACTTAAAGAATTTAGTAACGAAAACCGCAGTTTGGCTGTAGTAGTAGATGAATTTGGAGGAACAGCAGGCATAGTTACTCTAGAAGATATTATGGAAGAAATTTTCGGAGAAATAGAAGACGAATACGACACATCTCAATTTATTGATAAAAAGATTTCTGATAATGAATATATTTTATCGGGAAGATTGGAAATAGATTTCTTAAACGAAAAATATGCTCTCAATTTACCCGAAACAGATGATTATGAAACCATTGCAGGTTGGATATTATATCATTACGAAGATATTCCTAAATTAAATCAAGTTATTGAAATAGAAAATTTTAGTGTTAAAATTTTAGAAGTCTCAAATATTAAAATAGAACTTATTAATTTGAGCTTAAACTAAAGAAGAACTTCTAAAAATTATTTAGTTAAAAAGGCACATCACCAGCTTCCTCATCTTCAACCTGAGGCATATCGTCAATACTCGGAGCAGATGTTGTTTCACCCGTATTGGTTTGAGAGTTTTGTAGCTCAATTTTCCAAGCTTTTATATCGGTGTACCATTTGCCATTAAACTCACGACTTTCGATATTAACAGAAATATCAAGATTGTTATCCATCTGTAAAATATTATTATCAATCTTATTTCCCCAAATTGAAACACATATTTTTTTAGGATACTGATCAAAAGTTTCTACAATGATATCTTGTTTTTTCCATTCGCCATTTCTTCCTGTACCTGTTTGTAATGGTAATATTTGCACTATTTTCGCTTGTATTTGCATAGAAATTAATTTTTATGCAAAGTTAAAAAAAGAAAAAGATTTTTTTTAATAAAACATAAAGTTTAATCGAAACGAATTTCTCTATGCTTTGTATCGAAGTTTATTGTTAGCTATCCTCAAGAAGAGGTCAAAACTTATGAAAAAAGTTTTAGGTGAGGTGTAATAAATATATCTTTGTAAATTATAATAAAATTGTAATGGAAATAATTTTAACAGATACACATTCGCATATCTATCTCGAAGAATTTGATAAAGATAGAGACGAAGTGGTTTATAACTCACTTAACCAAGGGGTTAAATACATATTTTTACCAAATATAGATAGCAGTTCTATAGAAAATATGTTAAATCTATCGCAAAAATATGTCGATAAAATTTTTCCTATGATTGGTTTGCACCCTAGTTCTGTTGAAGATGATTACAAAAATGAGCTTGATGAGGTTTTGTCGTATTTAAAAAAGGAAAAATTTTACGCCATTGGTGAAATTGGCTTAGATTATTATTGGAATACAACTTTTAAAGAAGAACAACAAACAGTTTTTGAAAAACAATTGCACTTGGCAATGCAAGAAAATTTGCCTGCAATAATTCATGTTAGAGATGCTTTTGACGATGTAATAAAGATTTTGTCAAAACCAGAATATGATAATTTAAAAGGGATTTTACATTGTTTCACAGGAAATTTAGAACAAGCTAAATTTTTTATTGATAGGGGTTTAAAACTTGGGATTGGAGGAATAGTTACTTTTAAAAATGCAGGTTTAGATAAACTTGTAGAGCAAATATCACTAAACGATATTGTTTTAGAAACCGACTCCCCGTATTTAGCCCCAATGCCAAAACGAGGCAAAAGAAACGAAAGTACCTATTTAAGATATATTGCAAAAAAAGTAGCAGAATTAAAGCAAGTTTCAATAGCAGAAGTTGCTAAAATTACTACCAAAAATGCCGAAGAAGTTTTTAAAATAAACTTAAAATAATATGGAAAATAAAGTATTGATAATATACACTGGCGGCACAATTGGCATGATAGAGAATCATAAAACAGGAGCATTATCTTCTGTAGATTTTTCTAAAATTAAAAAATCTATTCCCGAAATAAATCGTTTTAATTTTAAAATAGATACAATAGAATTTGAAAACCCCATAGATTCTTCAGATATAGACTATAAATTTTGGATAAAACTTGCTAAAATTATTGAAGAAAACTACCAAAAATATATTGGATTTGTGATATTGCATGGCACCGACACAATGTCGTTTACCGGTTCGGCACTTAGTTTTATGCTACAAAATTTAAACAAAGCTGTTGTTTTAACAGGCTCGCAATTGCCAATAGGAATGCTTCGCACCGACGGAAAAGAAAATCTTATTTCGGCAATAGAAATAGCTTCAAAAACAGCAAACGGGCAAAGTATTGTGCCTGAGGTATGTATCTATTTTGAAAACAAACTCTTTAGAGCAAACCGCACAATAAAATATAATGCAGAATATTTTAATGCATTTGCATCAGAAAATTATCCAACATTAGCAAATATAGGAATAGATATAAAATTTAATTACAAATATATACACTATAAAACAGGAGAAAGTAAATTTAATATAAATACAAAATTAAATCCTAATGTAGGAATTTTAAAAATATTTCCGGGAATTACAAAAGAATTTGTAAAATCTGTATTAAACACACCAAATCTAAAAGGTTTAGTATTAGAGACATTTGGCTCTGGCAATGCCACAACAAAAAAATGGTTTTTAGATTTGCTAGCAAAAGCCGTAAAAAACGGTATAATTATTGTTAATGTCACCCAATGTATTGCAGGGTCTATTCGTGCAGGTAAATACGAAACAGGATTAGGTTTAATTAAAGCCGGAATTTTTAATGGATACGACATTACAAGCGAAGCTGCAATTACAAAATTAATGTTTCTTTTAGGGCAAAATTTAAGTCAGAAAGACATAAAAAATAAATTTGAAATATCTTTAACAGGAGAAATTACAAAAATAAACTTGTAAAAAAGTTAAAAAATAATTTACTTTGAGTAATTTTTTGTACTTTCGGAGTTTCAAAAAAAAGAGTTCTTTAAAAAACTATTCGTATAGTGCAAACTATACGGAGAATTGGCCGAGTGGCTTAAGGCGCACGCTTGGAAAGCGTGTTTACGGGTGACTGTAACGTGGGTTCGAATCCCTCATTCTCCGCAATTTTTATATAATTATTAACTTTAAATTAATTTAAAACTGATCATGAAAAAACTATTTTCATTAATTGCCGTTTTTGCTATGCTTAGCTTTGGGGCAGTAAATTACGCAAGTGCTCAAGATGAACAAAATACAGATACTACATCTGTAGAACAGGCAGATAGCACACAAACAGAAGAAGTTGCTGAAACAACACAAGCAGAAGAAACTCCTGCCGCAGTAACAGAAACTGAAGAAACTGACAAAACAGAAGCAGCAGAAGAACCAATTCACCAAGTAATTAAACAAAAATTTATTGAAGGTGGTGCAGGGTTTATGAGTTTCGTACTTATTGCTTTAATCTTAGGTTTAGCATTAGTTATTGAGCGTATTATTTACTTAAACTTAGCTTCAACTAATTCCGAAAAACTTTTAGAAAGCATTGAAGAAGCAATGAATTCTGGTGGAATTGAAGCAGCAAAAGAAGTTTGTAGAAATACAAGAGGACCTGTTGCAAGTATTTTCTATCAAGGTTTAGACCGTTACGATGCTAACGATTCTAACTCATTAGAAATTGTAGAAAAATCTGTAATTGCTTATGGTAGTGTTCAAATGGGACTTTTAGAAAAAGGACTATCTTGGATTTCTTTATTTATAGCTCTTGCTCCTATGTTAGGATTTATGGGAACTGTAATTGGTATGATTGACGCATTTGATGCAATTGAAGCAGCCGGTGATATTCAGCCATCTTTAGTAGCTCATGGTATTAAAGTAGCTCTTATTACAACAGTATCTGGTCTTATTGTAGCAATGATACTTCAAGTATTCTACAACTATCTTGTAGCAAAAATTGATAGCATCGTTAACGATATGGAAGATGCTTCTATTTCTTTAATTGATATTTTAACAAAATATTCAAAAAAATAAGATATGAGTAATAAAATGATATCAAAATTAGTAACAATAACATTATTGGTCACTTTATTTGTGTCGGTTTTAATATTCATCGGTTTTTGGATGGATATTATTTCAACTAGTGCATTTATAATTTGGGCTTATATATTGTTTGGTCTTGCAGCCGTAACAACAGTAGTTGTTGGTTTAGTGAGATGGATTATTCAAATTATAACAACTCCTAAAAAAGCAATGGGATCATTAATAGGTATTGGTGGTCTTATTCTTGTATTCGTAATATCTTACGTTATTTCGTCTGACGGGAGTGTTTCTGCTGATGTAATGAAAAAATTTGAAGTTACATCATCATTATCGCATACAATTGGTATGGCGATTAAAAGTATGTATATCTTAGGTGCTTTAGCAATATTATCTATTGTTTACACCGAGGTATCAAAGATTTTTAAATAGAATATTAAAATATTAATAATATGCCAAGAAGAGAAGCTCCAGAAATTAATGGTGGTTCGATAGCAGATATCGCATTTATGCTACTTATCTTTTTTATTGTTGCAACAACAATGAATGTAGATTCTGGTATAATGAGAAAGTTGCCGGAATTGTCAGATGAGCCACCTGAAGAGATTGATCAGATTAAAGATAGAGATGTTTTTGATGTTAGAATTAACTATAAAAATCAATTGCTTGTAGAAGGTAAATCTATTTCAATAGATAGATTACGAGAAAAAGCGAAAGAGTTTATCGAAAACCCTAATAACAGCGAAGAACTGCCACAGAAAGAGAATGTTGATGTGCCATTTTTTGGTGTTTATCCTGTATCTAAGCAAGTAATCTCTTTGCAAAACGACCGTGGAACAGAATATGATATTTATATTCAGGTTCAAAATGAGCTAACAGCTGCATACAATGAACTTAGAGATGAAATATCTATGCAACAATTTCATAGGCATTTTGATAAGCTAAACGAAGATGAGATGAAGTCTGTTAAAAAGATTTATCCGATGAGAATATCAGAGGCTGAGCCTAGAAGAAATACAGGAGGAGGAAGCTAATATGGGAAAATTTGGAAGAAAAGCAGGAAAAGGCAGTTCGCCAGAAATATCAACAGCATCTTTGCCTGATATTGTATTTATGTTATTATTCTTTTTTATGGTTACTACTAGTATGAGAGATAGTACTGTAATGGTAAAAACCAATGTGCCTTCGGCAACAGAGGTTAAAAAATTACAGCATAAATCTTTAGTAAGTTATATAAATGTTGGACCTCCTTTGCCAAAATATCAAAGTGTTTTTGGTGCAGAA
The DNA here is from genome assembly GCA_964603745.1 of uncultured Bacteroidaceae bacterium. GTDB lineage: Bacteria > Bacteroidota > Bacteroidia > Bacteroidales > JAFGXI01 > CAZRWZ01. The sequence goes on from CAZRWZ010000029.1 coordinate 10,786, forward strand.
CCTCGTATACAGTTAAATGATCAGTTTGCTACTATAGACGATATTCAACAATTTATTGTAAGTGAAAGAGAAAAGAAAAAAGAATATGAACGACCTCAAATGACAACTTCTTTAAAAGTTGATTCAGAAACTAAAATGGGTATTGTGGTTGATATTAAGCAAGCTTTAAGAGAAGCTAGTGCTTTAAAAATAAATTATTCTACTCGTAAAAAATAAAAACCTAAAGGTTAATATAAAAATTTAAAGCTTGTCAAATTTTGGCAAGCTTTTTTTGTATACATCAAATACCATAAAATAAAACTTTCAAGTTTCAAGTTTTAACTTTGTTGTTTTTTCTATCTTTGTAAAAAATTAAAGAAGTATGAAAAAAGTACGAGTTAGATTTGCCCCAAGTCCTACAGGACCTTTACATATTGGAGGTGTTAGAACAGCATTATATAATTATCTTTTTGCAAAACAACACAATGGCGATTTTATTCTTAGAATAGAAGATACAGACCAAACACGTTTTGTAGAAGGTGCACAACAATATATTGAGGAAGCTCTGGAATGGAGCGGTTTGCAAATTGACGAAGGAATAAGCCAAGGGGGAAAATTTGGACCATACAAACAATCGGAACGTAGAGATATTTATAAAAAATATGCCGATATTTTAATAGATAATGGTTGGGGATATTATGCTTTTGATACTGCAGAAGAGCTTGATGCTTTAAGAAAAGAAGCCGAAACAAATAAATCGGTTTTTACTTACGGTCCAAATACTCGTAAGAGTTTAAAAAATTCAATAAACCTTTCTAATAATGAAGTAGAAGAACTTATTGCAAAAAAAACACCCTATGTTATCAGATTTAAAACACCTGAAAATGAAGATGTTATAATGCAAGATATTATACGTGGCGAGGTAAAAGTAAACACTTCAACACTTGACGACAAGGTGCTTTTTAAATCAGACGGATTGCCAACATACCATTTGGCAAATGTTGTTGATGACCATTTAATGGAAATTTCGCACGTAATTCGTGGAGAGGAATGGTTGCCGTCTTTACCTTTGCATTTTATGCTTTATAAAGCACTTGGTTGGGAAAACGAAATGCCTGAATTTGCTCATCTTCCTTTAATTTTAAAACCAACAGGAAATGGTAAACTAAGTAAACGTGATGGCGATAAAATGGGCTTTCCTGTTTTTCCAATAAATTGGAATGTTCCTAATTCTGAAGATATTTTTAAAGGTTATAGAGAAGAGGGATATTTTCCTGAAGCATTTACAAATATTCTTGCATTTTTAGGGTGGAATCCTGGCGATGAAAGAGAAATTTTATCAATAACAGAATTAATCGCCGATTTTTCTTTAGAAAAAGTAAGTAAATCAGGAGCAAGATTTGATCCTGAAAAAGCAAAATGGTATAATCATCAATGGATACAAAAATTACCTATTGAAAAAATAGTTGCAGAATTTAAAATTATTTTAGCTGAAAAGTCAATCACTTCTAACGATAATACCATTACAAAAATTGTTGAAATGGTTCGTGAAAGAAGCAATTTTATTGCAGAACTTTGGAATAATTCTTATTTCTTTTTTCAAGCACCAACAGAGTATGATGCAAAAACCGTAAAGAAAAAATGGAAACAAGATGCCCCAGAATTAATGAAAGCTGTAAGAAATGTTTTAGCAGAAACAGAAAATTTTAACAGAGATAATGCTCACGATGCAGTTGTTGCTTATATCGAGAAAAACGAACTAGGAATGGGAAAAGTAATGAATGCACTTCGCCTTTGCATGGTAGGTGCAGGTGCAGGACCCGATTTATTTTCGATTATCGAAATTATTGGAAAAGAGGAAAGTTTATCACGAATTGATAAAGCTGTTGAAAATATTAAGTAGATTTCTTAAAGAAAATCAGTTACAATGATAAAATTAAACATAAAAGAATCTTTAATAGTTATTGATGATTACGAGAAATCAATACAACAACTTTTACCAAAAAACAAGAAAATTATTATTGTAACAGATACTAATTTAAACAAAATTTACAATAAAAGTATAAGCCAATTTCCAATAATAGAAATTGGCTTAGGCGAAAAAACAAAAACACTACAAACGGTTGATTTAATTATAAATAAACTTATTGAATTGGAGGCTGATAGGCATAGTTTTTTACTTGGATTTGGTGGGGGTATTGTTTGCGATATTACAGGTTTTGCAGCATCAATTTATATGCGAGGTATTGACTTTGGTTTTGTTTCTACAACATTGCTTTCGCAGGTAGATGCTAGTATTGGTGGTAAGAATGGAGTTAATTTTAATGATTATAAAAACCTTGTTGGCAATCTTAATCAAGCTAAATTTGTTATTTGTGATACAAAAATGCTTGATACTTTACCCAAACATGAAATAAAATGCGGGTTAGGCGAAATTATAAAACATTCGCTTATTGCCGATGCTAAAATGTTTGAGCTAATATCAGAAAATTATAAAAATATTTTACATTTAGATAATGCTATTTTACCTAAATTAATTTTAGAGAACATAAAAATTAAAGCAAAAATAGTTGAAAGCGATGAAACGGAACAAGGCGAACGTAAAAAACTAAACTTTGGACATACTTTGGCTCATGCAATAGAGAAACACTCAGATTTATCGCATGGCGAAGCAGTTAGCATAGGAATTGTTTTTGCATCAAAAATATCTTTGCAAAAAAGATATATCACAAATATTGAGTATAATAAAATAATAAATACTTTAAAAAAATATGAGCTGCCAATAAATTTAACTATTGAAAAAGATAAAATTTTTGATGCCATAAAAAAAGACAAAAAACGCAATGCTGATAAAATCTCTTTTGTGTTATTAAATGGCATAGCCAATGCAAAAGTAGAGGATATTAGTATTAATGAACTAAAACAATATTTATATGATTTGTGTTAGTATTGCAAATATCACATTTTCGGAACTAAATAAAATTATTTCTGAATTTGCAATGATAGAATTACGTTTAGATTTACTAAATTTTTCTAATGAAGAATATAAGCAAATTTTGAGTGTAGGTATTCCTGTTATTGCAACTTTTCGTACTGATGCTTTAGATGATGATTACAAAATAAACAAACTAAAAACTTTAATAGATTTAGGTGTTAAGTATATTGATATAGAGTTAGATGCAAGTAAATATCTTGTAGGTAAAATTATTAGTTATGCCCAATCGAAAAAGAGTAAAATAATTTTGTCGTATCATAATTTTAATAAAACCCCATACCAAACAGAATTAGAAAAAATTATAGAAGAAGGTAAAAATTTAGGTGTAGATTATATTAAAATTGTAACATTGGCAAATAATAATACTGATGTAGAAAGAGTGTTAGATTTGTATAAAAAACACAAAAATTTAATTGCGTTTTGTATGGGTGAAATCGGGAAGAAATCACGAATTGAAAGTGTAAATTTGGGAGCCAAGTTTACATACGCAGCATTGTCGGAAAAAAAGCAAACTGCAAACGGACAATACACCTACACCGAAATGCAAAAAATATTAAAAGCATGAAACTATTCGCAGTAGCAGGCAAGCCGATTTATTTTAGCCGAAGCCCCGAAGTTTTTCAAACATTTTTCGAGGCAAAAAAAAATGATGCTAAATATTTTAGATTGGCAGCAGATACAGCCAAAGAAACAGTTCATTTATTTAAAGAGCTTGGCCTATCAGGAATGAGTGTTACAGCTCCGTTTAAATCAGATATAATTCCTTTTTTAGATGAAATAAGCAGTTTAGCTAAACAAATAGGAGCAGTTAATACTGTTATTCTTAAAGATGGTAAATTAATTGGTTATAATACAGATTATCATGGCATTATAAACACATTGCCAAAAATAAAAAATAAAAAAATATTGATTGTAGGAGCTGGTGGAGCAGCAAGAGCATTAGCTTTTTCATTGAAAACTAACGGTGGTATTGTCAAAATAATTAATAGAACAAATGAAAAAGCAAAACAATTATCCAAAGAATTTAATATTTCATTTTCTAATATTCAAGACATTGAATATGAAGTAAAAAATTCAGAAATTATTGTAAATACTTTACCTTCGGGAATTAAAATAATTGAAGATAATTGGTTAAATAAAAATCAAATATTTTTTGATGCAATTTATCATAACTCAGCTTATCAAAACATTACAACAGAAAAAGAAATACAGTTCTATTCTGGCAAATTGTGGCTTGTTAATCAAGCCATTGAAAGCTATAAATTGTTTTTTAATGAAACAATTGAAATAGACGAAACTTGTTTTGCAGATGAGGTAAAACCTAAGGAAAAACTAATTTTTATAGGTTTTATGGGTGGCGGAAAATCTACAATTGGAGAAAAAGTTGCTAAAAAATTATTGTGCAAATTTTTTAGCACCGACGATATAATTAAGATGAAAGAGGGTAAAAGTATTAATGATATTTTTGTAGAACATGGCGAAGACTATTTTAGACAAACTGAACAAGAAATTCTTTTGATGCTTGCAAGTATGTCGGGAAAAGGAATAATTTCTACTGGTGGCGGAGTTGTGCTAAATAAAGAAAACAGAAATATTTTAACCCGTAATTTTTATGCTATTTGGCTCTATGCCAACACTAATGCGATTATGGCACGTACAGAACCTGAAAATCGCCCACTGTTAAAAAACAATTTTACAAAAGAGCGTATTGATGAATTAATGAAAGAAAGATTTTTATTTTACGCACAATCTGCTGATTTAGTTATAGATACAACCAATAGAACAATAGATGAAATTATTAATAAATTAGTTAATTCTGAATTAATATGAAAGTAAAAGCACCAGCTTCAAAATCGTATTTTCAAAGAGCTTTAGCAATTTCGGCTTTAGCCAAAAATACAAGTATTTTGCAAAATATAACATGGTGCGACGATACTGTTATTGCAAAAAATATTACAAGCCAACTTGGTGCTGAACTTGTTGAGAATGATGGGGTCTTATGGGTTTACCCAAGAAAAAATAAAATTTTAAATAAAGATTTTTTTGCAGGCGAAGCGGGTTTAAGCATTAGAATGTTTAGCCCTATTTTGGCTCTAAATGCCGATAATTTTAGTTTTACCGCCAATGGTTCTTTATTAAACCGACCTGTTGAAAATATAATTGAAACTCTCGCAAAACTAGGTGTTGATATAAAACTTAACAAAGGAAAATTACCTTTGCAAATTAACAAAAAACTACAAGCCGGTAAAATTGAGATAGATGGGTCTCTTAGTTCTCAACTTTTAACAGGATTGCTGATAGCATTACCCTTAGTTGATGGCAACTCAATTATTTCGGTTAAAAATTTAAAAAGCACTCCTTATATTGACATGACAATTAAGATTATACAGCATTTTGGTGTAGATATAATTAATAATAATTATGAAGAATTTATTATAAAAGGAAATCAAAAATATATTGGTACACAATATAATATAGAAGGAGATTGGAGCGGAGCAGCTTTTTTACTTGTAGCAGGTGCAATTTCAAATAAAATTGAAGTAGAAAATTTAGATGTAGATTCTCTACAAGCCGATAAAAAAATATTAGATGCTTTGGAAATAGCAGGTGCAAAAATTACGAAAAACGAAAATTCTGTTTTAGTTGAAAAAAATCAATTAAATGCGTTTGCTTTTGATGCAACCCATTGCCCTGATTTATTCCCCCCACTTGTAAGTTTAGCGTCTGTTTGTGAGGGGGTTACAAAAATAAAAGGTATAAGCCGCTTAATTTACAAAGAAAGTAACAGAGCAAAAACTTTGCAAAAAGAATTTGCAAAAATGGGTATAAAAATAAGTTTGCAAAATGATTTTATGCTTATTGAAGGAGGAAAAATAAAATCGGCAAAAATAGATTCTCACAACGACCACCGCATAGCCATGGCAGGATATTTATTTAATATTTTACCCGATATAAAAATTGAGATTATAAATAGAGAGGCTGTAAACAAATCATATCCAGAATTTTATGATGTGTTTCAATATATTGATATTTAGAGTCTGCTGACAAATCCATAAAAGCTTATATCCGCAGGTTTAGTTTTAAAATATTAATAGTCAGGGCTTCACTATTTAGGGTCTACCGAGAAACACATAATAAGTTGTTGCAGAGCTATTTAAGCTAAAACACACTATTGTAAGTGCAAACTTTTTAAAACATATGTGCTTATA
>CAZRWZ010000030.1:0-16798 GCA_964603745.1 uncultured Bacteroidaceae bacterium
TTTCAGCTTCTAAAAAGTAAAAAGATATTAGACCTTAGACCTTAGATTTTTTTTTGTCTAAAGTCTAATATCTAAGGTCTTGTTTTTATGCAATTCGTAGTTCAAACCTATGGACTTGTAGTAGTCCATAGTGATTTATTTTCTGAAATACAGATGTATAAATATACCTCAAATTGAAGAAGATAAAAATATGATGTGCGTCAGAGTAAGATTGAACTATAAAGTTCGATTTTACCACTTTATAATATTTTTTCCTGTTTTCCTCATTTTAACACCCAAAACAAGTATTTTGTTATATTCAACATGTTAATGTTTTAACCCAAAAAAGTGCGGAAAACAGAAGAACCCATAGGGTTCAAATGTTTTTAAATATACTTTGTTAATGAATAAGTGCGACCCCGACGGGGTCGAATGTATTTATATCACATATTTTCTATAAACATGTAATCCCTATGGGATTTTTTGAGTTTCTAAATCCTTTTTATACCGATTATTTTTTCATTATTTCGTTAGTAGATTCAACAATAACTTGTATTTCAAAAATATTTCCTAATAACAATTCTAAACCAACTAATTTCATTTACCGAATAGAATTGAAGAACTTTGCTATTGACTGTTTTATATCAGAAAAATCAATTTCTTGTTGCCCTGTATGTCTACTAATTCATTTATGACCTTTAAAATAGTGTCTGTCTATAAAGTCCGATTTCTGCGTTACGCTTGTTTGAAAAATAGTCATTTACATATGTAAACTCACATTTTTCAACCTACGCAAGCTCCCGAAATAAATCGGGACAGGCTTTGAATTCGAACTTTCCACATCAGACACTTGAGTTTATGGACAAGCACTAAATAGAGCTTGTCTATAAAGTCGAAAGGATTGCTTCTCCGCTTCGGCGGCTCACAATTACGGTAGAACTTAAAGAGATTACTTCGCTATGCTCGTAATGACGCTCTGTTTTTTCATCAGATTGCCACGCTATGCTCGTAAGATATTAAACCTTAGATATTTATTAATCCTTATAAACTTGACCGATTTTACAATAATTTAATTAATTACCATTTGGCAATTATGAGTCAGAAAATTTTCTCTTGGTCTAAAGTCTAATATCTAAGGTCTTGTTTCTATGCATAACAAATTTTATTCGTAGTCTATATGTTTCTCCACTACGGCAGCTCGCAATTACGGGTTTTTATGTCCCTGCCGAAAATGTCGTCAATATTTACAAATTCCCTTTCCGATAATAATCGGAGAAATTCGACATTATTAGCAATAATCCGAACTTTCCACTTTCTACTTTTCCCTTTTTCCTTTCTCGAAGCGAAGCCGTGGCAATCTATCTGTTAAATTATATTTTTTTATGAAATGAAATGAAATTAATTAAAATAATTTTAAGAAATTAGCGTTGTTATTTTTATATAAATTTTTTTGATTAGAAAAGCAATAATTATGAACGATACAAGAATACTTTGGGTTGATGATGAGATAGATTTATTACGACCGCATATATTATTTTTAGAGCAAAAAGGATACTCCTTAGAAACCGCAACAAATGGAACCGATGCAATATCATTTGTGCAAGAAAATCACTTCGATTTAATCTTTTTAGACGAAAATATGCCAGGCATTTCCGGCATTGAAACACTTGGTCAGATTAAACAATTAAAACCAAGTATTCCTGTTGTTATGATTACCAAAAGCGAAGAAGAAAATATTATGGAAGATGCAATTGGTGCAAACATTTCAGACTATCTTATAAAACCTGTAAATCCAAACCAAATATTGCTTACAATAAAAAAGAATATAGACAAAAAGCGTTTAGTTACAGAAAAAACTACTCACGCATATCAGTCAGAATTTGGAAAATTAGGAATGGAAATTAACGATTCGTATAATTTTAATGATTGGAAAAACATTTACAAAAAACTTGTGTTTTGGGAAACAGAACTAGAAAATTCCTCAGACGACACTATGGCTGATGTTCTTAAAATGCAAAAAGCAGAAGCCAATAGCTCTTTTGCTAAATTTATAAAAAATAATTACATATCGTGGTTTAACGAAAGCAGCGACAACAAACCCGAAATGTCGCATAATCTATTCAAAAACAAGGTGTTCCCTTTGCTCGAAAAAGAAAAAGTTTTTGTAATTGTAATTGATAACTTACGATACGACCAATGGTTTACAATAAAACCTTTTTTAACAGATTATTTTAATATTGATGACGATATTTTCTGTTCCATTCTGCCAACAGCCACAGCTTATGCCCGAAATTCCATTTTTGCAGGTTTATTGCCATCAGAAATAAATAAATTATATCCCGATATTTGGCTAAACGACGAAGAAGAAGGAAATAAAAACGAACACGAAGAAGAATTGTTGAAACTACAATTAAAAAGATACGGTTTAGAAAAAAAACTTCATTACGAAAAAGTTTTCAATAACAAACAAGGGCAAAAAATTGTAGATAATCTATCGCAAATATTAAACAACGATATTGTAGCAGTTGTTTTTAACTTTATTGATATGCTATCGCATGCAAAAACAGAAATGCAAATGGTAAAAGAACTTGCACAAGACGATGCGGCATATAGGTCTATAACAAAATCGTGGTTCGAGCATTCTAGTTTAAAAACTTTGTTAGAACACCTATCCGAAGAAAAAATAAAAGTGGTAATAACAACCGATCACGGAACAGTGAAAGTAAACAACCCAATAAAAGTTGTTGGCGACAGAACAACAACAACAAATTTAAGATACAAACAAGGTAGAAACTTAAATTATAAAGCAAAAGAAGTTTTTGAAATAATAAAACCAGAAGAAGCTTTTTTGCCAAAATCTAATGTAAGTTCAAGATATATCTTTGCTCAAAACGATGAGTTTTTTGCATATCCAAATAACTATAATCATTATGTAGGTTATTATAAAAACACATTTCAACACGGTGGAGTTTCAATTGAAGAAATGATGATACCAATTGTTGTTTTATCACCAAAATAAAAACTTATGGCAGAAATAAAAATAGAAAACCTATCGGCAATACAGGTAGCTGCACAAAAATTTATTTCGCAAATGGGTAATAATAAAATATTTGCCTTTTATGGAGAAATGGGTGTAGGTAAAACCACTTTTATTAAACAGCTATGCTCTTCTCTTGGTGTAAATCAAGAAGTTACAAGCCCTACCTTTTCGTTAGTAAACGAATACGAAACAAAAAAAGAAGATATTATATATCACTTCGATTTTTACAGATTAGAAACCGACGAAGAAGCATTAGATTTTGGTTTATACGAATATCTTGATAGCGGAAATATTTGTTTGTTAGAATGGCCAGAGATTATAGAAAAACTATTGCCCAAAGAAACCGTTAAAATAAAAATAAATTTAAATGATGATAATACTAGAAGTCTTATCTTTTAAAAAAAAATATTTTTGGCATTAATATTGCTAAATAAAAAAAAATCGCAAAATTATTAAATTATGAAAAAAATAGCTTTATTTTCTATTCTCATATTGTTAATATCATTAACATCATGCTACAAGCAAGGACCAATGGGTCCAATGGGACCACAAGGAAAACCTGGATATAACGGACAAGACGGAACAGATGGAGCAAGTCCAAAAGTTTATTATTTTGAAATGAGATTAAACCAATTTTCTCCACAAGCATATAATAATTCGTGGGTAACTTATGGTTTTGTTAATACATACACAATAACAGATAACGATTTAGTTTATGCTTATGCATATCTAAATTCTGACGGAGATGCCGCAGGAGATAACTATTGGCAAGCTCTACCTTTTAATGAGTATTTAGACAATGGACAAGAATTTATTGAACACTCTTTTGGAATAATGGGTATTGACAATGGTAATGTATATCACAAAGGAGATATAATGTTTTGGATGAGGCGTTCAACAGGAACAGCACCGTATAATCCAATGAATTCTGCCGCACTAATTAATTATAAAGTTATTATTGTGCAAGGTGTAGAAGGAAAAAAAGCCGTAATTCCGGAAAGCGTAAACACAAAAAATATTTACGAATTAGAAAGATATCTGAAAATATCTCACTAAAGATAAGCTAACATTATGCACTGATTTGTAACTAATAAAGTTAAACCATATTTAAAGCTATACTAAATTTTTAGTATGGCTTTTTTTATGTTAAGAAAAGATGTTAACTTTGAAAAAAAATTATAATAGAATAATGAAAAAATCAAGAAGAAAAAACAAAAACCAATTATCAAAAGTATATAATGCAAAAGAACTAAAAGTTTTATGCTTACAAATATTTAGAAAAACCCCATCAAAAACGCATAATTACAAGCAAATTGCTGCAAGATTAAATATAAAAGATAGCGAGCAAAAGATATTAGTTAATAAAATATTGAAGCAATTAGAAGAAAAAAATAAAATTGAAGAAATATCACGAGGAAAATACCGATTGCTCGATAAAGGCAACTTTATAAAAGGGATAGTAGAGCAATCTACAAAAGGCTTTGGTTTTGTAAAATCACCCGATATTGATGAAGATATATTTATTACACAAAAAAACTTGAAAAGAGCCTTCGATGGCGATACTGTTAGAATATATTTATACGCAACACGCTCAGGAAAAAGTCCCGAAGGCGAGGTTGTTGAAATATTAGAAAGGTCTAAAACTTGCATTGTGGGGACAATAGAAATATCAAAAGCATTTGCATTTCTAATTCCTAGCGACAGAAAAATCCCTTATGATATTTTTATCCCAAAAGATGAAACTAATAATGCTTACGATGGCGATATAGTTAAGGTAGAGATTACAGAATGGCCTACAAAAACAAAAAATCCTATAGGTAAAGTTGTAGAAGTTTTTGGTGCACCAGGCGAGAATGATACCGAAATACACGCAATTTTGGCACAATATAATCTACCTTATTCGTATCCCGAACATTTGGTTGAAGAAGCAGAAAAAATACCCGAAAAAATATCGAAAGAAGAAATTGCAAGAAGAGAAGACTTTAGGAAAAAACCCACATTTACCATAGACCCCGAAGATGCCAAAGATTTTGATGATGCTTTAAGCCTTGTGAAACTAAAAAATGGTAATTACGAAATAGGAGTTCATATTGCAGATGTTACACATTATATAAAGGAAGATACTAAAATAGACAAAGAAGCTCAAGAAAGAGCAACTTCTGTTTATTTAGTAGATAGAGTTGTGCCAATGTTACCAGAACGCTTGTCTAATTTTATTTGTTCGCTTCGCCCAAACGAAGAAAAACTATGCTATTCTGTTATTTTTGAATTAAACGAAAATGCCGATGTAAAAAACTATAAAATAAAAAAAACAATAATAAATTCCGATAAACGCTTCACTTATGCCAATGCTCAAGAAGTTTTAGACAAACAAGAAGGTAGCTTTTTTGAAGAATTAAACACATTAAATTCACTTGCTAAAAAAATAAGAAAAAAACGCTTTAAGCACGGAGCAATAAATTTCGACAGAACAGAAGTAAAATTTAATTTAGATGAAAATGGCTATCCATTAGGAATACATTTTAAAAACAGTTTAGATACAAATCATTTGATAGAAGAATTTATGCTTTTGGCAAACAAATATGTTGCTCAATTTATAGGCAAACAACAAAAACAAAAAACATTTGTTTATAGAATTCATGACGAACCCGATGGAGAAAAAATTCAAGCATTAAGAAAAATTACTAAGCAATTAGGCTACAAGCTAAGCGATGATGAAAATAAAAATAATCATTCGTATATAAAATCTATACTTGGAAAAGTAAAAGGCAAAAAAGAACAAGCATTAATTGAAACAATAGCAATACGTTCTATGGCAAAAGCAGAGTATAACATATCAAACATAGGACACTATGGTTTGCATTTCGATTATTACTCGCATTTTACATCACCAATTAGACGATATCCTGATATGATGGTGCATAGATTATTGTTCGCTTATATAAATGGAGAAAGTTCAAAAAATGAGAATAAATATTCAGATTTATGCAAACATTCTTCAAAAATGGAAAATTTGTCGAGTAAGGCAGAAAGAGACTCTATAAAATATAAACAAGTTGAATTTATGGCAGACAAAATTGGTGAAGAATTTACAGGAATCATCTCCGGAGTCGCAGAATGGGGCATTTATGTCGAAATTGAAGAAAATAAATGCGAAGGACTTGTTCCTATCAGAGATATGACTGATGACTTTTATCTGTTTGATGAACAAAACTATACGATAGTGGGAAAGCGTTATAAGAAAAAATACCAATTAGGCGATAAAATCACAATTGAGATAGCAAAAGCAAATATTTACAAAAAACAACTTGATTTTTTAATTGTTTAATTGTTCATTTAATTCATTGCTATTCAATAATATTAACACACAATAAAAGTACCAAAACTAAATTTATGTTGGCATTTCATAAAATTTGTTAATAATAATTTGGGAATATATTGTAATAATAATTATATTTACAAGCTGTTAAAATTTGTTAATTATTGTATAATACATTAAATATAAATTATGCTGAAAAGGACTTTATTATTAATTATTTTATCTTTTGCTATTGTTGGAGCATTTGCTCAAGACGGTACATTAAAAGGTAAGGTAACAGAGAAAGATGGGGGTGCACCTGTACCTTTTGCAAATATTTCAATTTTAAGTGGTAGCTCTGTTGTTACCGGTGGTATGACCGACTTTGACGGAAACTACACTATAAAACCGGTGCCTGCCGGAGTTTATACTGTTAAAGTTTCTTATGTAGGGTATGCAACTTTTCAAATGAATAATTTGAGAATTAATGCAGGGAAAATAAATTTCCAAAATTTTAAACTTTCTGCTTCTGCCGAACTTTTAGAAACAGTAGAAATTGTAGAATATACAGTACCTTTAATTAGTAAAGATGCTACAGAATCCGGTGGAACTGTTACCTCCGAAGATATAGCCAGAATGCCTGGTCGTTCGGCAGAATCTGTAGCTTCAACAGTGGGTGGTGTTTTCTCCGAAGACGGAAAGGTATCTAGTGTTAGAGGTTCTCGTTCCGAAAGTACAGTTTATTATATAGACGGAATGAAAGTACGTGGTTCTAATGCAGTGCCAAAATCAGCTTTAGAACAAGTATCTGTTATTACTGGTGGTGTGCCTGCAAAATATGGTGATGCTACAGGTGGTATAATCAGTATTACAACCAAAGGGCCACAAAAGGTGATGTTTGGTGGGGTAGAACTTGTAACATCTCATTTTTTAGATTCTTATAACTACAATCTTGGTGAAATGTATATGTCTGGTCCAATGTTTTCTAAAAAGAAAGTTGACCCTAACGATTCTACAAAATTTATAAAAGAACCTATAGTAGGCTATTTCTTTTCAGTTAGTGGAACATATTTTGAAGACCCTCAAATGTCGGCAATAGGATATTGGAAAGGTAAAGATGATGTAACACAAGATTTATTAAAAAATCCTTATGTATTTAACGATAATGCTTTTATTACAACTTTAAATGCAGAATATTTACATGATGACGCTTTTGAAAATATTAAAACAGCTCAAAATACAGCACAAAAATCTATAAATACCTCCGGAAAAATCGATATTAAAGCATCTAAAAACTTAAATATTACATTGGGTGGTACATATAATTATTCTGACAATAAATTATTCTTTGCTAATAATGCATGGTCAACAAGTAAATATATTTCTAATCAAATGTTTAATTCTAATAATAATGGTCAAAGTATTTATAATAACTGGAGAGTTTATGCTAGATTAACACAAAAATTTAGAAACCTAGATGCCGAAGAAGAAGAAAAATCGGCTTCTATTTTTAAAAATTCGTTTTATCAAATACAAGTAGATTACGAAAATTCAAGCAGAAAAATGCAAGATGAAAATCATCAAGATAATTTATTTAATTATGGATATAATGGTAAATTTAAAACATATACAAAAAAGTCTTTCGAATATACCGATACTTTAACAGGATATCCAACCGGAGTGTGGATGCAAAATGGATTTAAAGATACATTAGTAACATTTACACCAACTGAACAAAATGCAGAAGTTGGTATGTACACACAAGGTTTATACGATTTAATGGGAAACAATGAAAACGGGTCTAACATAACTATGAACAAAACCCTTTTGCAACAATTTGGTGCAATTCTTAACGGATATAGCCCAGATCCTATTTATGGAATGTATAACAGCCCAGGTACTGTTTACAATAAATATAGTAAGAATGAATACGAACAATTTAGAATTACAGGTTCTGGTTCTACAGATATTGGAGACCACGAAATATCCTTAGGTTTTGAATTAGAACAAAGAAGTGATAGATATTATGGTACATCACCTTTAAAATTATGGATTTTAGCAAATCAACAAATGAATAAACATGTTTTGCAATTAGATTTTGCTCATCCTCATTATAATAATGATACTGTTTTTTACGACAGATTATATAGTTCTTCAAATCAATCGGAATTTGATATTAATTTTAGAAATTATTTAAACTCTAAAGGCGAATATGTTGACGGACAATTAGTTTATGCTGATGGAAAACAATGGATAGATGTAGATTCTTATGCTCCTGAAGACCTAAAAATAGATTATTTTTCTCCAGATGAATTATTAGATTATGGTAATAATCCAAGGAATCCATATGTTTCATATTTTGGATACGATGCACACGGGAAAAAATTATCAGGGAATCCAAGTTTAAGCGATTTCTTTTATGCAACATATACTGATGCTAACGGAAATCAAAGATTTAAAAGAGAAATCGCAGCTTTTCAACCTTCTTATGGAGCATTCTATATTCAAGATAAATTTGCATTTAAAGATTTAATTTTTAATATAGGTGTTCGTATCGACAGATATGATGCAAACCAAGAAGTATTAAAAGATATGTATTTATTGCACGATGCTAAAAATGTTTCTGATATTGTAAACGAAGGTTTAGTTAGCCAAAGTGATATACCTACAGGTATTGGTGAAGATTATGTTGTTTATATTACCGATGTAAATAATTTTAATGGAGTATCGGATATTAAAGGATATAGAACAGGAACAAACCCATCGGAAGTTAAATGGTTTAATGCTCAAGGAGAAGAAATTACAAATTATAGAGAACTTGAATCAGGAAATGGTCTTTCTCCTTTTTTAAAAGACCCTAATGCTAAAGATATATTAGCAAATACTAATATAAATGCATATCACGATTATCAACCACAATATACATTTATGCCACGTTTGTCTTTCTCTTTCCCTATTTCTGATGTAGCATTGTTTTTTGCTCATTACGATGTTCTTTCGCAGAGACCATCAAATAACCATATTAATCCTTTAGCATATATGTTTATTGATAAATATAGCTCTGAAGTTGTTAATAACCCAAATCTTAAACCACCTAAAACAATTGATTATGAATTAGGATTTCAACAGAAATTATCTAATACATCATCATTAAAAGTATCTACATTTTATAGAGAAATGCGAGATATGATACAAACACAAAAAATTGCAGGAGCATACCCTGTTAGTTATATGACCTATACAAATGTTGATTTTGGAACAGTTAAAGGTTTATCTTTAACTTACGATTTACGTAGAACAGGAAATATATCGTTGAAACTAAGTTATACTCTGCAATTTGCATCAGGAACAGGTTCTAATGCCGAATCTGGAAGAACATTAGCTTCAACAGATCAACCTAACCTGCGAACAACAATGCCTTTAGATTTTGATCAGCGTCATGCAATAACAGGAGTTTTAGATTATAGATTTTTCTCAGGAAAACTTTATAATGGACCTCGTTGGTTTGGAATGGATTTTTTCCAAAATACAGGTGCCAATTTTGTGTTTAGATATGGAACAGGTACTCCTTATAGCAGAAAAGACCCTGAAACTAATTACTTATTAGGTTCTTTAAATGGTTCTCGTAAACCCGGAACTTTTACAGTTGATTTAAAAATTGATAAAACTATACCTTTAACATTTGGTAAAGAAGATAATAAAAAAGAAGCTGCACTAAACATATATTTGCAAATTACAAATTTGTTTAATTTTCTTAATATAAGAAATGTTTATTCTACAACAGGAAATGCACAAGACGATGGTTATTTAACCGCAGCAATTAATCAATCTACTATCGAAGGTCAATTAGATCCTGCATCATATAGTAATTACTATAGTATGAATACTGATAGATATTGGTATTATTTAAATCCAAGAACAATTAGATTTGGTATTCAATTTAACTTTTAATTTTGTAAAAAAAGAATTATGAAACAAAATAAATTTATATTCGGTTTATTATTTTTTCTACTAATTGCACAATTTGCTAGTGCCGATAGAGTGAAAACAAAAAAAGATAATAAAAAAGACAATAATCAAAATAAAAGTACAACTGCAGGATGTACTCCGGGAACAGCACTTACATATTTAGAGTTTAATAATGTTAAAGCGTTAATTAGAACTTCCGGTGATATGTGGAGTAAGAATAACGAACCTCAATATGAAGTGCCAAAAGGTTCGGGAAAACATTCAAGTTATGCATCAAGCATATGGATAGGAGGAACAGATGTTAATGAACAATTACGTTTTGCCGGTGTTAGATATAGAAGTGAAGGAAATGATTTTTGGCCTGGACCACTTATTAAATCCGGTTCTGAAATTTCTACAGTTAGTGCCGATATTTGTAGGCAATATGATAAACATTTTGTTATTTCTAAAAAAGAAGTAAAAGATTTTAGAACTTGGTACGAAGCAAAAGCAAATGGCGAAGAATACGATCCTAATTATACTATCCCGTTATCTATTCTAGAATGGCCTGCTCATGGGCCTGTTGATGAAGGAGCATACGATTGGAATTTAGCTCCGTTTAGAGATTTAAATGGTAATAATTTGTATGAACCACTATTAGGTGAATACCCTAGATTTGAATTTGATGATGACATACTTCCTTGCGGAACAACAATTGACCAAATGGTACCTAGACTTTATGGTGATCAAACTATTTGGTGGGTATATAATGATAATGGAAATGTGCATACAGAATCTAAAGGAGCAGCAATTGGTATGGAACTTAGAGGTCAAGCATTTGCATTTGCCTCAAACGATGAACTAAATAATGCAACATTCTATCATTTCGAAATTATTAACCGTTCTACATATACACTAAAAAATGCATATTTTGCTGTATTTACTGATGCCGATATTGGAGATGCATACAACGATTTATGTGGTTGTGATGTTGGACGTGGATTAGGTTATATGTATAACGATGGCCCAGATGGTGATGGCTCTTTAAAAACATATGGAGCAAATCCTCCTGCTATTGGAATAGACTTTTTCGAAGGTCCTTTTATGGATCCATCATGGGATAATAAAGATAGACCTTCGGCATATTTATTTGATGATGAAGGCAATAGAACTGAACAAATAGATATGAGTGCCGGACCTGATGTGTGGTATAATGGTAGCATTAATGGATTAAACTTTGGTGATGGTATGCCAAATAACGAAAGATGGGGCATGCGTCGTTTTATTTATTTTATAAATAGCGGTGGTCCTATTGTAGGAGGTCCTGAAGAAGCTATTGATTATTATAATTTTTTAATAGGTAATTGGAAAGATAATTCAAAAATGACTTATGGTGGCACAGGAGCTCATTCTTCTGAAATACCTGCCGATTTTATGTTTCCCGGAACATCTGATATAACTGACTGGGGAACACATGGAGAATCACCAGACCCAAAGGATTGGAAAGATCCTGACAAAGAAGATAAAAGATTTGTGCACTCTGCAGGTCCATTTACTCTACAACCGGGAGCTATAAATTTTATTACAACAGGTGTAATTTGGGCAAGATCGTATAAAGATGGGAATTTTGAATCTGTAAAATTAGTGTTATTGGCTGATGATAAAGCACAAAAACTATTTGAAAATTGTTTTAAAACAATTGATGGACCAGATGCTCCTGAATTAGATATACTAGAAGGAGACCAAAGTTTTATTTTTAATCTTTGGAATAAAAAAGGTTCTAATAATTATGAAGAAACTCCAGAAGATTACACACAAAATAGCCCATTTATTGTATGTCCTCCTAGTGTTGGTACAAATTGCAATAAAAAATTCGTATTCGAAGGGTATATCGTTTACCAATTAAAAAACAAAGATGTTTCTGTAGGCGATATTTATGATATTAATTTTGCAAAACCAATATTTCAATGCGATATAAATAATGGAATTGGTAGTATAATAAACTATGAGTGGAATGGCGAATTACAAACAACTGTTCCTAAACTTATGGTAGAAGCTAGTGATGAAGGAATAAAACACTCCTTTGAAATAACAGAAGATATGTTTTCAACAGGAACAAGTTCAAAACTTGTTAATCATAAAAAATATTATTACATAGCAGTAGCATATGCTTATAATAATTATAAAACTTATGATCCAACTGACCCTAATTCATTAGATGGACAAAAAGAACCATTCTTAATTGGAAGAAATAATATTAAGAAATACACAGCAATACCTCATTTGATAGACCAAAACGAAGGAGGTACAAGTTTAAATACTTCTTATGGAGAAGAACTTCCAATAACACAATTAGATGGTTATGGTACAGGAGGTAATGTTTTGGAATTAAAACAAGAAAGTATTGATAGGATTATGGCTGGTCCACCATGGAAAATTGACAGCATTAATTACACAAAGAATCATTCTCCTATAAGAGTTAAAATAACTAATCCAATAATTATTCGTCCGGATAATTATATTTTGAAATTTGATTCAATTATTACTGAATATAATTCTAATACAACACATTATGATAGAAGTGGATTTATAGGAGATGCAAATTGGTATTTATTGCCTTTAAGCACTTATGGATCAAAACAAATTGGTTTAGATACTAATGATAACCCAATTTATGCTATGGGTTATGATACTGTATTTTCTTCGCAGTTTATTTCTATAAAGAATGAACAACAAATTGTATATAAGGATAATATGACCGGAATAGCAATTGAAATTGCTCGAACACTTATACCAGGTTTATATGAAACTGAATTTAACGGGTTCTTAGAATCTTCTATAACATATAGTGGTAAACAATGGTTAGATTTTGTTGAAGATGATGATAGAAATTATAATAATCAAATTAATTGGATTAGGAGTGGAACTTATTCTTCTGGTGATAACCCAACACCTTATGATGATCATCAGAATCTTGGCAAATATTTTGATCCAGATCAGTTTTATGAAGGAATATTACAAGGTGCTTGGGCCCCAAATCCGGTAGTTGCAGGAGATTTTGTTCCAACTAAAGATAGCCCTATTGAATATAAAGAAGGAGTAACACCTCAATTTGTATGGAAAGGAGTTGTGTTTGATGAAGGATATTGGAGATATGCATCTGTTGATATTGTTATAACTAAAGATAAATCTAAATGGACAAGATGTCCTGTTGTTGAAACAAGTAATAATAACCTAATAAAAGTATTAGCTAATGATGGTACATTATTCTCAGCATCAGCAAGTCCTGCATCTAATATAGGAAATAAATTTAAATTTAGATTAAGAGCTAGTCCATCTGTAGATAAAAATGGTAATTCTGATGTTACAAATATTGATACAGCAGATGTAAATAATCCTAACTTTATTGGAGAATATGGTATGGGTTGGTTTCCTGGATATGCTATTGATGTTGAAACAGGAGAACGCTTAAATATGATGTTTGGCGAAGATTCTCATAGAGGAGATAATAACGGACAAGATATGTTATGGAATCCAACATCGACATTTTCTACACCTCTGTTTGAAAGCACAAATGGTAATGATGGAGAATTGATAAAAGGTGGAAAACATTATATCTATATAATGGGAATTAATTCAGTTGAAATGAATTCGTCATTAAATGCATACAGCCCATTAGGATCTTATGATTATGGAAAAACTATTTATAAAGCATTAAGAGAGGTTGATAACATACAAGATGAGTATGCAGCCCGTAAAAAGACCAAAACAATCTATAAAAATATGATTTGGGCTTCTATGCCAATGATGAAAAGTCAATTTGAAATAAAGGATAGTAATGATCCATATAAATTTATACAAGGTGATGTTAAAATAAGAATAAGAATGGCTAATCCATATCGTAAAAGAATTGAGAGTTATAAAATTCATGAAGATGCAGATGCTCCTAATGGAAACTTCCCAATGTATAGATTTTCTACTTATGGTTTAAGTGCTTCAATTAATCAAACCGAAGTTGCAACTGAAGCAATGGCAAAGGTTAATATTGTTCCAAATCCATACTATGCTTATTCAGAATATGAAACCAGTCCTATTGATCATAAAGTTAAATTTACAAATCTACCTAACACATGTACAATTTCAATTTACAATGTTGGAGGTACTTTAGTTAGAAGATTTGAAAAAGATAATAACTTAACATATTTAGATTGGGATTTAAAGAATGAATATGGAATTACAATCTCAGGTGGAGTTTATATAATACATATAAATGCACCAGGAGTGGGTGAAAAAATACTAAAATGGTTTGGTGCATTACGACCAATTGATTTAAATAATTTTTAAATAAAAGAAAATACTTTTAATATGAAAAAAATATATAGTATTACGTTTATTATTAGTATGCTTATAATGTCTGGCAATTTATTTGCCGGAAATGAGCAACGTGCAGGACAAGCTGGTGCTAGCGAGTTATTAATTAATCCGTGGGCTGCAAGTTCAGGTTGGGCAGGAGCCGGTTCTGCTTCAACCAGAGGAATAGAAGCATTATTTCATAATGTTGCAGGAACAGCTTTTACTAAAAAAACTGAGTTGGCTTTTTCTAGAGTTAATTGGTTTCAAGGCACTAAAATTTATATTAATAATTTTGGTTTATCGCAACGATTAGGTGAAAATGGAGGCGTTATCTCCTTAGCATTTACATCTATGGATTTTGGAATAATTGATGTAACAACTGTTGAAAATCCTGACGGAACAGGAGCTACATTTCATCCTACTTATACTACTATAACTGCTGCTTATGCAAAAGATTTTTCAAATAGTATACATGGAGGTATGGCTGTTAAAATTATTAACGAAGGTATCTCAAATCTTAAGTCGAGTGGTGTTGCCTTAGATGCCGGTATTATTTATGTTACCGGAATTGGAAAAAATAAACTTGGCAAAAGAAAGAAAGATAATTTTAAATTTGGAATTTCTTTAAAAAATGTTGGTCCTACTATGAGTTTTAGTGGTGATGGTATTTCTTTTAGAGGGTCAAGCTCAAATGGAGTTGTTATGACAGTGCAGCAACGTTCAGACCAGTTTGAACTTCCATCTTTACTAAAAATTGGACTTTCATATGATATTATGATAGCCCCTAAAGTTGATACTTCTGGTAATAAAATTACTTCCGATCATTTAATTACTTTGGCAACAACTTATACATCAAATAGTTTTACAAAAGATATGATTCTTATGGGTGCAAGATATAGTTTTAAACACTTATTTGTATTAAGAGGTGGATATCAACTAGAAGGTGCAGGAAATGCTGATGATGTAAGAACAATTAATTATACCGGACCAACTGGCGGTGTTTCTGTAAATATACCTATTAGTAAAGACAAAGGTTCTTATATTTCAATTGATTATTCTTATAGAGCAACAGAAATATTTAGCGGGGTTCATACCATTGGGGCTCGTGTAGTATTATAAAAGTAATTTAATATAGAATAGGAAAAGGGTCTCATTTTTGAGATTCTTTTTTTGTTATTCTAAACAACTAATAAACCAAAAAATATGAGCAAGATTTTATATTTAACAGAAGAAGGTTTAAATAAACTGAAAAAAGAATTAGAACATCTTACTTCGATAGAACGACCAAGTATCTCTAAGCAAATAGCTGAAGCAAGAGATAAAGGTGATTTATCTGAGAATGCTGAATATGATGCTGCTAAAGAAGCACAAGGTATGCTTGAAATGAAAATTTCACAATTGCAGAATAATCTAGCTAATGCAAGACTAATTGATGAATCTAAATTAGATACGAGTTCTGTTCAACTGCTTAATATTGTTAAAATTAGAAATATTAAGAATAATGCAGAAATGGAATATACAATTGTTTCCGAAACGGAAGCAGATTTAAAAGTAGGTAAAATAGATATTAATACCCCAATTGCTAAAGGTCTTTTAGGTAAGAAAAAAGGCGATATTGTAGAAATTACAGTACCTAATGGAGTTATGCAATTTGAAATTATTGAAATTTCGTTATAAAAATTATGAGTTCTATTTTTACTAAAATAATAAATGGTGAAATTCCATCGTATAAAATTGCAGAAAATGACAAATTTTATGCATTTCTTGATATAAACCCATTAGCAAAAGGACATACTTTAGTTATTCCAAAACAAGAAATAGATTATATATTTGATATTAATGATGACTTACTATCTGAAATGTTTGTGTTTGCAAAAAAAATAGCAAAGGCAATTGAGAAAAGTATTTCGTGTGAAAGAATAGGTGTAACGGTTATAGGACTAGAAGTTCCGCATGCTCATATTCATCTAATTCCAATAAATAGTATAACAGATATGGATTTTTCTAAAACAAAATTAGATTTATCTACAGAGGAATTTCTTCAGATTAGAGATAGTATTATAAGTAATTTAAAATAAGTTCTAATTAGTGTCTGCTGAAAAGCTCTGAGGCACATCATATTTTCATCTTAAATAATTTGCCAAAAGCAAAGTAAGTGTTTTAACATCAATAGGTTTTGT
>CAZRWZ010000031.1:0-16772 GCA_964603745.1 uncultured Bacteroidaceae bacterium
CTTTTGCCGAAAGTTTACCTACTTTGTTTTTGTAAGTTCCGTCAAATTCAATTTCTTCAATATCAAGCTCTTTGCGTTTTTCGTTACAAAGCTTTCCAATGGTATTTTCAACAATGTATTGCGTTATATATTTGGGCGTGTAAAAAACACCGTCTTTCTTGCGTTTGCTTTTGGTTTTGTCGGTTGCTGTGCCTTCAATTTCGGCTGTTATTTCTTCAATTTCGTTTAGCGAATGTTCAAAAATATGCCCAAGAATATTTACATCAACATCGGTGTTAAAGTCGTAAGCCGAAAGTTTTAAAGCGTCGTCTTTTAAAATTTCATCGTCAATTTTAATATTGTCTAAAATTTCGTCGGGTGCAAACAATCCACCGTTATACGCAGGTAATTCGTAGGTTTTGTATTTGTGTCCTTTGTCGAGATGCTCGAAAAACTTTACAAATCGGCTGTAAAGTGTTTTGTATTCGTCTAATTCTTTTAGGGTTTCCCATTGTTCCACAATTTTAGAAATGGCATTGGGTGGAACTAATCCTGTGTCTTCGGCAAAAAATACGAACAACAAACGGTCTAAAAACTTCTGCGATTTTTTAAATAGTGTCAGCTTGTCGTATTGTGGATTATTTTCTACTAAATTATTGTAAACCTTATGTTTAAAATTAGAATAATCTTTATAAAGTTTGTCCGATATGTTTTCTTCGTGAAACTTGGTTTCGTTTTTTAGTTTTAACGGTAAATCGGCAAAAATGCTGTCTTTGTGCAAGATTAAATACAGTAATTCAAAATCTTCTTTTTGCAGATTAAATAAATCAAATTCCTCGTATTCGTTAGCGTAGTCGATATAAAAACGCAGTTTCTGAAAGTTAGATGTAATTACATATTTGCAATCGGGTTGATTGTATTTGTAGTTAAATGCTTGTTCGGTTATGCTTTTTAAATCTTTTGTTTTTGTCGATTTCAGCTCGATAACAACAACTGCTTTTCCGTCTTTTAGAATTGCACCATCGGCTTTTTTTCCGTCTGCTTGATTTTTAAATTCTCGTGCAAGATTGTAATTTTCGGCAGGTTTTAGCGTGTAACCAAATACATCAACAAATATTTCTCGTAAAAATCCGTCTTGATATTCTTCTTCTTTTAGGTTCTTTATTTCAGCAATTTTTTTCGGCGAATAATTTTCTTTGAATTTTTCAAATGCTCTTTCAACTTGCTCTTTATCAAGGTTCGCAAGATGATTATTTATTACTGATTTCTGAAATATTTCCATTTATTCACCTATTTTTATTTTCTGCATAAAAATACAATTTTTTTCGGTGCGATGGTAAAAAAATAGCTCTTTTGCAATTTTTGGTTTGTGGGTTGGCTTGTGCGAAATGTAAAACATTCACGAACACCTTTAAAAACAAACAACTCGTGAGTAATTGCAAATGTGCTATTTGTGCGGTGGGTTTTCAATTCTTTTTCTTTTTCCTTTTTTATTTGTTTAAATTTATAAGCGTAACATAACTATGCTTAAAATTTTAAACTCTAAAAAAGAAAAAATAAATCCGTATAAATTCCCGAAAAGCTAAATGGATTGAGTATATTAATATTTTTTGTGTTTTTTTGATTGTAAAAAATTAATATCTTTGTTGAAATTCATTTCTAAATAAATTAATATTAAAAAATGGGATTATTAGATGGGAAAACTGCAATAATAACTGGTGCTTCAAGAGGTATTGGTAAAGCTATTGCTATGAGATTTGCACAAGAAGGTGCAAATATCGCTTTCACAGATTTACGTGAAGACGATAATTTTAGGACACTAGAAAAAGAATTGTTGGCAATGGGAGTAAAAGCAAAAGCTTATGCTTCTAATGCAAGTGATTTTGAAGATTGTCAAACAACAGTAGAAAATATTGTTAAAGATTTTGGTAGAGTTGATGCATTAATTAATAATGCAGGAATTACTCAAGATAATTTATTGATGCGAATGACCGAACAACAGTGGGATGCTGTTATAAATGTAAACTTAAAATCTATTTTTAACATGACCAAAGCAGTTCAAAAAACTATGCTTAAACAACGCTCTGGCTCTATCGTAAACATGAGCTCTGTTGTTGGTGTAGGTGGCAATGCAGGTCAGTCAAATTACTCAGCTTCTAAAGCTGGTATTATTGGATTTACAAAATCTATTGCAAAAGAATTAGGCTCAAGAAATATTAGATGTAATGCTATTGCTCCTGGTTTTATTGTTACTGAAATGACAGGTCAATTACCCGAAGAAGTTGTTAAAGCTTGGTACGAAAAAATCCCGCTAAAACGTGGTGGAACACCAGAAGAAGTTGCTGACACAGCTCTTTTCTTATCATCAGATTTATCTACTTATGTTAGTGGGCAAACCATTCATGTTTGCGGTGCTATGCAAACTTAAAATATTAAAAACATAGAATTTAGACCTTAGACACTAAGTTTTTATATTCTTAGGTCTAAGGTCTTGTTTATTTTATATATTGTTTTATGACAAGCATAATTTTAGAATATTCTTATTGGTGGCTAATTGTTATTTTGGCTATTGCTTTTTTATATAGTTTTTTTCTATATAAAAATGATGATAGCTTTTCTGATATCAAAAAATATGTGCTTATTACCCTTAAAACTCTAAGGTTTTTGCTCGTTTTTATTCTCCTATTTTTTTTACTGAAACCTTTGCTAAAAAATACCGATAAAACAATAGAAAAACCTATAATTGCTTTTTTACAAGATAATTCAACATCGTTGCTACAAAGTAAGGACAGCTTGTTCTTAAAAACAAAATACAAACAACAAATAAAAAAACTTTCAGAAGAACTTGACAATAACTACGAATTTGTTTTCTATAGTTTCTCTGATAACATAGAAAAAAAAGACAGTTTCGATTTCTCGGGTTCGCAAACCAATATAGAAAATGCTATAAGTAAAATAAACCAGCTTTATTCTAACAGAAATATTGGAGCAGTAATACTTTCAAGCGATGGAATTTACAACAAAGGTTCAAATCCTATTTATAGTAATTATTTGCTAAAAGCACCAATTTATACAATTGGTATTGGCGATAGCATTCAACAAAAAGATATTGCAATTAAGGATATAATATTTAACAAAACTGTTTTTTTGGGTAACTCGTTTCCTGTTATTGTAAATATATCGGCAAAAAAGCTACAAAATAAAAAAGCTAAACTAAAAATTTTATCTTACGGTAAAATAATTGCCGAAAAGGAAATTATTATTAATAATTTAAATTTTGACACACAACTAAATTTTAAAATTCCTGCCAAAGAAAAAGGAATAAAACGCTTTTCTGTTATTATAGACAGCTTGTCCGACGAAATTAATATCGAAAATAATAAAAAAGATTTTATTGTAGAAGTTGTTGATTCTAAAAAACAAATTTTAATTGTTGCAAACTCTCCACACCCCGATATATCAGCTATAAAAAAAGCTTTAGATGGTACTCTTTTATATAATGTGAATTATTTTCGGGCAAACAAAAAAATAGAAGACATAAAAAAATATGACCTTGTTATCTTACATCAAATTCCATCTAAAACAAACCCTGCCTCCAATTTATTAACAAGAATTGATAATTACAATATACCTATTTTGTCAATTATTGGAGCACAATCTGATATTGCAAAATATAACAAGCAAAATACAGATATAAACATAAAAACACAGTTAAATTCTTTTGAAGAAACATCTCCAAAATTAAATACCGATTTTTCTTATTTTTCTATTGATGAAGATGCAAAAGAGTTTTACGATAATCTGCCGCCACTAATATCTAATTTTGCCGATTACAAAGTAAGTGTTAAAAATGATATTTTGTTATATCAAAAAATTAAAAATATTGAAACACAAAAACCATTGGTTATTTTTACTGAGAATGCAGGAAAAAAGCACGGTTTAATTACTGGCGAAGGAATTTGGCGATGGCGTTTAACTGATTATTACACAAATAATTCTTTCGATAATTTTGATATGTTTGTAAAAAAAACAGTTCAATATTTAAGTGCTAATATCAAAAACGAAACTTTTATTGTTGAGCACAAAGTAGAATATACAACAAACAATAATATTCAAATATCGGCAAAACTTTATAATAAATCTTACGAAGTAGTAAATACTCCCGAAGTAAAGTTAAGTGTAAAAAACAAAGAAGGAAAACTATATCATTATATTTTCGAAAAATATTATGATAATTATAGAATTAATTTAGGAAAATTACCCGAAGGTGATTATTCTTTGAAAGCAGAAACAGAGTTTGCTGGAGAAAAATACTTGAAAACATCAAATTTTAGTGTTGTAAAAACAAATATAGAAAGTTTAAATACGGTTGCTAATTTCGATTTATTAAAACATATTTCGAATAAATATAACGGAGAATTTTTTAAAATCTATGAGATTGAAAAACTAAAATCTATTATTAAAAATAATAAAGATATTACATCTGTAGCACACACTCAAGATTATTTGTCGGATATAATTAATAATATTTGGTTCTTTATTTTATTAATCTTATTAGCTTCGTCAGAATGGGTAATAAGAAAATATTCAGGCAGTTACTAGAGCTTGTATCTATTCGCCAACAAAAACAAAAGAAATGATATTTGCACCCATTTTTAATGCTGCAATATGTTTTTCTTGAGTATCGTTATGCACCTCTGTATCTTCCCAACCATCGCCTAAATCGCATTCGTAATCGTAAAATACAATTAGTCTGCCTTTGTAAATTATACCAAAACCTTGTGGTGTTTTTCCATCATGTTTATGTATTTTGGGTAAACCGTTTGCAAAATTATATTTTTGATGATAGATTGGGTGGTTAAATGGAAGTTCAATAAAATCTAATTCAGGAAAAACTTTTTTCATTTCTCTACGAATATATTCGTTAAGCCCATAATTATCAGAAATATGCAAAAAACCACCTGCTATTAAATATGTTCTTAGGTTTTCTACTTCTTGTGGCGAAAGCTCAATGTTTCCATGCCCTGTTATATGAACAAAAGGGAAATTAAAAATTTCGGGACTAGCAATTTCAACAGTTACGGGTTCAGGGTTAATATTTGTTTCTAAATTTTTATTGCAAAATTTTATTAAATTTGGTAACGATGTTGGATTTGCATACCAGTCGCCTCCACCTTTATACTTTACTAATGCAATTTTTACACTTGTGTTTTGTGCAAAACTGCCAAGCACTATTAGTAATAAAAATATAGTTATTGTTTTTTTCATTCGTTTATTAAATTAATAATTTCGGCTGTTACAATTCCTGCCGTTTCTGTTCTTAATCTGCTTTTAGAAATTGTAATTTCTTCAAAGCCATTTTCTATTGCTTGTTTTACTTCTTCGGAACTAAAATCGCCTTCAGGACCTATCAAAACTAAAACATCTTCGCCTTTTTTGTATAGGTTTTTTAAATGATTAATTTCTTTAACAGCATCGTTGCAATGTGCAATATATTTTTTTCCATCAAAATCTTTTTCTATTAAATCTTTAAATTTTATAAGTTCTGTAAACTCAGGGATATAAGCTTTTAAAGATTGTTTTACTGCCGAAATAATTTTCTTTTTAAACCTATCGGGTTTAATATTTCTTCTCTCGGATTGAAAACTTATTATAGGAATTATTTTATCTATACCAATTTCTGTGGCTTTTTCGCAAAACCACTCAAATCTATCGTTGTTCTTTGTTGGTGCAATTGCTATTGATAAATTAAAATCTCGTTTATTGTAATCTTTTTCTACAGTTTCAACTACAACTTGGCATTTTTTAGGATTTTCGCTAATTATTTTTGCAGTATAAAAACTCCCTTTGCCATCAATAATATTTATAAGTTCGCCAGATTTAAGACGCAGTACTCTAACTATATGTTTAGATTCTGTCTCAGAAAATGTATAATTTTCTTTTATAATATCTGGTGCATAAAAAATATTCATAACACAAAAGTACATTATTTTTTTATTTGTTTTACAAAAAAAATAACTAACAGTTTAAATCTTGTTAGCTATTTTATATCTTTTATTTCTTTATCATATCCTTAATTTTTATCAAAGATACGAATTAATTTAATGATTAAAATATTGACTTATTTCTCAATATTATTTAGAGCATCTTTGGCAGCATTTTGTTCGGCTTCTTTTTTAGAATTGCCAATACCTTTTCCTTTTTCTTCTGTATTTATTATAACTTTGGCTTCAAATTTTCCTTTTTTATTTGTTGTGTCTTGTGTATCGAACACCAAATCTACTTTTTCTCGTTGAACATATTCAATTAATCTACTTTTAAAATTTTCTTCGGTAGTAATAAGTTCATCAATATTTACATGTTTTTTTATTAAAATTTCAATAATAAAAAACTTAGAGTATTTATATCCTCTGTCAAGATAAATTGCACCTACCAATGCTTCTAGTGCATTTCCAAGTACATGCGAATGAATTTTATCACCTCTAATTTTTGATTTTATTAAAATATCTAACCCCAACTTTGCACCTAAAGCATCTAGGTGTTTTCTTTTTACTATTTTCGATCTTAAATTAGTAAGAAAGCCCTCGTCTTCGTTGGGGAATTTATTAAAAAGAAAGTCGGCCACAACTGTATCTAAAACAGAATCTCCGAGATACTCAAGCCGTTCGTTATTTACTACAACGCCATAGTCATTAACTTCTCTAATAGATTTATGAGTTAAAGCACGTTCGTAATAAATTAAATGCTTTGGTTTATAACCTAGAACTTCCTTTAAGGAATAATAAAATTCTTTATTTGATTTTTTTGATAAATTAAAAATGTTTGAGAACACAGTTAATTTAGTTAGAATTTCTTGAAAATTACAGAAGCATTATGACCCCCAAATCCAAATGTATTACTTAAAGCAATTTTTACATCTCTTTTTTGTGCTTTGTGTAGTGTAAGATTTAACTTTGGGTTAATATTTTCGTCAAGCTCTTGTAAATTTATTGTAGGAGGCACTATTCCATTTTTAATAGACAGTATAGTTACCATAGCTTCAACAGCACCGGCTGCTCCTAATAAATGACCAGTCATAGATTTAGTAGAACTGATATTTAATTCGTAAGAATGTTCTCCAAAAATTCTTTCAATTGCTTTTGGTTCAGAAATGTCACCTAGCGGTGTTGCAGTTCCATGAACATTAATATAATCTATATCTTCTGGTTTAATTTCTGCATCTTTAAGAGCTCTTTCCATTACTAAGGAAGCTCCTAACCCATCGGGGTGTGGTGCAGTTAAATGATATGCATCAGCAGACATTCCGCCACCAATCATTTCTGCATAAATTTTTGCTCCACGTGCTTTTGCATGTTCATATTCTTCTAATATGATTGCTCCACCACCTTCGCCCATTACAAAACCATCTCTAGTTTTACAGAAAGGACGAGAAGCTGTTTTGTATTCATCGTTATTTGTAGAAATTGCTTGCATAGAATTAAATCCGCCCATTCCTGCTTCATTAATTGATGCTTCTGAACCACCGGAAACAATCATATCTGCTTTTCCTAAACGGATATAATTAAAACCATCTATTAAAGCATTTGTTGAAGATGCACAAGCTGAAACTGTTCCAAAGTTTGGTCCTCTAAATCCATATTTAATTGAGATATGCCCTGCGGCGATATCAGAAATCATTTTTGGAATAAAGAACGGACTAAATCTTGGTGTTCCATCGCCATTGGCAAAGCTTTGTACTTCATGCAAAAAGGTATCGATACCACCAATTCCTGATGCCCAAATAACGCCTATATTGTTAGTGTCGGCAGTTTCTAAATCTATACCGCAGTCTTTTACAGCTTGGTCGGCTGCAATTATTGCAAACTGTGCATATCTATCTAGTTTACGTGCTTCTTTTCTATCAAAAAAGTCTTTAATGTCATAGCCTTTTACCTCGCAGGCAAATCTTGTCTTAAACTTGGAAGCATCAAAATTAGTTATTAAATCAGATCCACTTACACCATTAACAATATTACCCCAAAAATCTGAGACGCTATTACCCAATGGAGTTATAGCTCCTAATCCTGTTACAACTACTCTTTTAAGTTCCATAAATGTTTATTAAAAATTTGCCCGGAGATAAATACTATTTTTTACTTTGCATTGTCTTCGATGAATTTAACTGCATCTCCAACTGTTCCAATATTTTCTGCTTGATCGTCTGGAATTGCAATACTAAATTCTTTTTCAAATTCCATGATTAACTCAACTGTATCTAATGAATCTGCACCTAAATCGTTAGTAAAACTAGCTTCATTTGTTACTTCATTCTCATCTACTCCAAGTTTATCAACGATGATAGCTTTTATTCTTGAACTAATGTCTGACATAATTAATTTTTTTTGTTAATAATTTATTTAAAGTGCAAAGAAAAATATTTAATAATGATATATCAAAAAAATAGCTAACTTTTTTTTAACATTGTATCAATTTTATTATAAATTGGTGCAAATATCAATATAAACAACAGTGTATTAAACATCGGTAATTTTGAAATAGACTTAAAATCTGCAAGTCAGGATTTCACTCTGTTAGTTTACAAACTATTAAGCATAAACCTGCAGATTTAATAAAACAAAAATTGTATTAAAAACTGTTAAGCATTATTATATGTCTCCTTGATTTAAGCAGCAGGGTTATGATTGTCAGTATTTTAAGATTAGATTTAGGTGTGTAAAAGTGTAGCTTAAATACTTTAATTGTAAGTATCTTTTTGTTAAAAAAACCAAAAACCAAACAACTAAAACAGGGCTATATTCACAATTCTAAAATGAATTGAGTATATTTGTGCCAAATTGTAAAAAAGAATGAGTAACATAGGATTAACAGAGCAAGAGGCTGTAAGAAGAAACTCTCTTGAAGAATTAAGAAAGCTAGGAATAGACCCTTATCCTGCAGCACAATATCATGTAAATACAAATAGCAAAGAGATACACGAAAATTACAAACAGGACGAAAATAATTTTCAAGATGTAATAATTGCCGGTCGTATAATGTCTCGTAGAATTATGGGAAAAGCCTCTTTTATGGAGTTGCAAGACGAAAAATCTAAAATACAGATTTATATAAATAGAGATGTGCTTTGCCCCGACGAGGATAAAACCTTATATAATACAGTATTTAAAAAATTACTTGATATTGGCGATATTGTTGGAATAAAAGGAAATGTTTTTATAACCCAAATGGGTGAAATATCTGTTAAAGCAACAGAACTTACAGTATTAAGCAAGTCTCTAAGACCATTGCCAATTGTTAAAGAAAAAGATGGAAAAACCTATGATGCTTTTTCAGACCCTGAGCTTCGTTATCGTCAGCGATATGTTGATTTAATAGTTAATCCACAGGTTAGAGAGGTTTTTCAGAAAAGAACAAAAATAATTAATACAATGCGAAATATCTTTAACGAAAAAGGTTATTTCGAGGTAGAAACACCAATTTTACAACCAATTCCCGGAGGTGCCGCCGCACGTCCGTTTATAACGCATCACAACACATTAGATATGGAGTTGTATTTGCGAGTAGCAAACGAACTTTATCTTAAAAGATTAATAGTAGGTGGTTTTGATGGAGTTTACGAATTTGCAAAAGATTTTCGTAACGAAGGTATGGATAGAACACATAATCCGGAATTTACCGTAATGGAAATTTATGTTGCTTACAAAGATTACAAATGGATGATGGAGTTTACCGAGAATATGTTAGAACGTATTGCTCTTGAACTACATGGCACTACAAAAGTAAAAATTGGCGATAACGAAATAGATTTTAAACCCCCATTTCGTAGATTATCAATGATTGATGCAATTAAAGAAAATACAGGAATTGATATTTCAGGTATGAATGAGCCTCAATTGCGTGATGTTTGTCAACAATTAAACATTGAAATTGATGAGACTTTTGGAAAAGGTAAAATTATTGATGAAATTTTTGGCGAAAAAGCCGAAGCTAAAATGATACAACCAACATTTATTACCGATTATCCTGTTGAAATGTCTCCTTTATGCAAAAAACATCGTGACAATAATGAACTTACAGAGCGTTTTGAGCTTATGGTTAACGGCAAAGAATTAGCAAATGCATATACCGAACTTAACGACCCAATTGACCAACTTAAACGCTTTCAAGAACAATTAAAATTATCTGAAAAAGGAGATGATGAGGCTATGTTTATTGATATGGATTTTGTTCGTGCATTAGAATACGGAATGCCTCCAACCTCGGGAATGGGCATAGGTATTGATAGACTTACAATGTTTATGACAGGTCAAGACTCTATTCAAGACGTATTATTTTTTCCACAAATGCGACCAGAAAAAAAGGAGCAACAAGACCATGATAGTAAATTTATTGAATTAGGAATAGCTCAAGAATGGGTTGATATTATTAAAAAATCAGGATTTCTTTCCGTATCATCATTAAAAGAAGCTAATCCTAATAAACTTCATCAAGAACTTTGTGGAATTAACAAAAAAAATAAATTGGGTCTTACAAATCCTAAAATTGAAGAAGTTAAAGAGTGGATAAAATAAATTATTAGATAAAAATACTTTAAAAAAAGAATAAGTATGAGCATTAAAAATGCAAAAAAAATAGCAGTAATAGGCGATGGAAGTTGGGCAACAGCAATAGTAAAAATATTATTAAACAATGTTGAACAACTAAATTGGTATATTCGTTTAAAAGAAGATTTAGATTATATTAATCAACGACATCATAATCCTAGATACTTATCATCGGTTGAACTAGATGTAAATAAATTAAATTTATATAATTCTATATCGGAAACCGTAGCTGAGGCAGATATAATTGTATTTGTAATACCATCGGCTTATGTTTTAACAGCCACCGAAAATTGCAAAAAAGATACTTTTAAAAATAAGTTTATTGTTTCGGCTGTAAAAGGAATTATTCCTGAAATACACGAAACTACTTGCGATTTTTTGCATAATACTCATAATGTACCAATGTCAAAATTAGGTGTGGTTTCAGGACCTTGCCATGCCGAAGAGGTTGCCTTAGAACGATTATCGTACCTAACACTTTCGGCAGAAAATGTTGCCGATGCAGATTATTTGGCAAAACTATTCTCGTGTAAATACATAAAAACCAAAAGCTCTGATGATATTTTTGGTACAGAATATTCTGCAATACTTAAAAATATAATGGCAGTAGCTAGCGGAATAGCTCACGGCTTAGGCTATGGCGATAATTTTCAGTCGGTGCTTATATCAAATGCAATTAGAGAGATGAAACGCTTTGTTGATGAGGTTCACCCTATCACAAGAGATATAAAAAATTCTGCATATTTAGGCGATTTACTTGTTACAGCATATTCGCAATTTTCGAGAAATCGCACCTTTGGCAATATGATAGGAAAGGGTTACAGTGTAAAATCGGCTCAATTAGAAATGAATATGGTTGCAGAAGGTTATTATGCAGTAAAAGGAATTTACGAAATAAATAAAAAATATAATGTAGAAATGCCTATAACCGATACAGTTTACAGAGTTTTATACGAGAAAATATCGGCTGTTATGGAGTTTCGTTTGTTAAGCGATATAATGGATTAACACATTGCAAAAAAAAATAATAGAAATACCTAACAGTTTATAAAGTTAAAAATATGGCAAGTATAAAAGTAAATAAAACAACCGTTTCAAGAAGATATTCAGCAATATTCTACGATGCTTTAGTCGTAATTGCACTAATTTATATTTCTGATTTAATAATAGGATACGATTTGCCGGAAACATTTTTAGGTAAAATGTCGATATTTTTTGTACCATTTTTTGTTTACGATTTTTTATCGAATTTTATAGGAGCAAGTCTTGGTCAGTATATGACAAATATAAGAGTGCGGCAAGCCGCAGAACCTCAAAAAAAACCAAGTGTAATTAATGCTATTTTAAGAAGTATTGTGAAATTTTGGGCAGCTCCAATATCAATTATTACAACAGGAATTAACAAAGATGCTATACACGATATGGTGGCAAAAACTGTTGTTATAGAAAATGTTACAGAAAAAGATAATTTAATTGTAAATAATAAATGGTTTAAATTTATACTTTGGGGAACAATATATTTGGCATTTGTTATTTGGACATGGAATATATGGCTATTACTTGGTTTGCCAATAATTTATGATTACTATATAAGCAAAAAAGTAAATTGGACACCTTGGAAAACTCGTGAAGGTAAAAACAAAGGTAAAATTGCCGAATGGTTTGATGCTATAATCTTTGCCGTTGTAGCTGCAACAATTATAAGAATGTTTCTTATCGAAGCATTTACAATCCCTACTTCATCAATGGAAAAGTCTTTGTTAGTAGGTGATTACCTGTTTGTTAGCAAAATAAGTTATGGCCCTCGTATACCAAATACGCCATTATCCTTTCCTTTTGCTCATCATACCTTACCCTTAACAACAAAAACAAAGTCGTATTTAGAATGGTTAAAATGGCCATATCATCGTTTGGCAGGTGTAGATGAAATTAGCCGTGGCGATGCTACTGTTTTTAATTTTCCGGAAGGAGATACTGTTTGTGCAAACCAGCAAGCATCAAGTTATTATTCTATAGTAAGGCAATTTGGCAGAAAACAAGTTGTTGATAATTTAGCATTTGGCGATTTAATAATAAGACCCGTAGATAAAAAAGAAAACTATATAAAGCGTTGCGTTGCAATTGCAGGCGATACCATAAAAATTATTGATGCTCAGCTATATATAAACGGAAAAGCTCAAGAAAAAATCGAACAAATGCAATATAAATATTTTATTGCTTCGAGTAGGATTTTAGGAAAGAATTTCTTTAAAAAATACGAAATATCTAACGAAGATGCAGAAGCATCGCAGTTTTTCTTAGATACTAGATATCAATTATATTATAATGCAACTAATTTTATTCAAACAGATTCTGTGTTGAATAAATACGATAAAAGTTATTTGTATTTAGTGCCACTAACGGCTGAAAAAGTTAATAACCTAAGAAAAAACCATTATGATGTTGTGAAGTTTGTTAAGCCAAAAGGACAGGTTAATAATGATGTAATCCCTCATAACGAAAATCTTGCAAAATGGAACGAAGATAATTTTGGACCACTTTGGATACCAGAAGCAGGAAAAAGTATAGAACTTACGCCTTTAAATATTGCTTTATATCGTAGAGCTATAGAAATATACGAACATAACGAATTTGCAGTAAAAGACGGAAAAGTTTTCATTAACGGAAAAGAAACAAAATCATATACATTTAAAATGAATTATTATTGGTTGATGGGAGATAATCGCCATAATTCTGCCGATAGTAGATTTTGGGGATTTGTACCCGAAGACCACGTTGTTGGAAAAGCCATGTTTATTTGGATGTCGATGGATAAAGACAAATCTGGTTTAAACAAAATTCGTTGGAATAGAATTTTTAAGCTTATTGAGTAGATTTAAAAATCTATATCATCATTATATAATAAGGTTTTTATTCCGAGATGAATCAAATAGCTATTGTTTTTATTAATATTTGCATCGGAAAAACCAGTTATAACATATAAATTCCAATCAGGAACAATTAAGTAAGATATTCTTAAATCTATATAAGTTAGTTTTCTTAAAAAACCTTGATTTTGGGTGTTACCATATTCAGTTACTCTATCAAGATACGAAACATAAATATCGCCACCATAGTTTATATTTCTAGTATTATCTTCTAATAGCATGTATATACTTGAATAATTAGGATAGTTTATGCCATGCTGAGAAAAAACAGTTTTTAATCTAAAAATAAACCTCTTGTGTGGATATTTTAAAATAAAAACCTCTTCGGTAAAGTTTGCCCCCAAAGGGTGTGCCATTGCTTGATTCATATTTCCCCAATTCTCTAAAGAACTTCGGTGCGAGTATGTAAAAGGACGAACTCTATTATATTCTGCTAGGAAATATAGTTTTTTGATATTAAACAAATTATAAGTTTTAAACCCTATTTGAAAACCATATTTGTTTCCCCACCAACCGTTTTGTGCTTTTATTTCTGATAATTTAAACTCATCTAAAATAAACTGTCCGTATAGATGGTTAGATTTTGCTATTCTAACTCTAAAACCACCACCCATTAATACATTATCGGGCGAACCGATAGAAAACTCTATAGGTCTGTAAAAAACTATTGGATTAATGTAATTTACATCAAAACCACGATTACCCAAACTATCTTCGCCACGCCAAACAACCGTTTCAAACAAATTGAAATTAAAGCGTTTGCCTATATTCCAACTTAAAAAATGCGAGGTGCTATATTTATCTAATAAAAATTGATTTACCGATGGCTTCGATAAATTTTCGTATTTGCTGTCGATATCCTGAAAACCTGAGTAAAGAATAGTATATTTCACTTTCCAGATATTTACACTACCTTTCAAAAACCAATATGCATCGGAGTTATCGGACAATAATAAGGAGCGATAACCATCGCCAAAAAAGTTTTTGTCGTGTCCGAACTGAAAATTAAAATAATCTCCGGGCGAGTATGAAATATATCCTCTTAAATAAGAATAATTTTGTGAGTTTTTATTTTCGCCATAATGCGGATAAAACAGAAATGGGTTATCTCCTCTTATATGTGGGGGTATTGGGTTTTCGCTTTGAGCAATTTTTATATCTAATGATAAATTATGTGTAATTTGTGAGCATATTTCTGCTCCTATGCTATAGTTATGATATGCATTATTGTTATAATTAGATGTTGCTCCTAAATCTAAAATTGGTTTAATTTCTATAAAATGAGCAGTATCTCCAAAAAATAAAAGTTTTTTGCTTTTTTCTGTTTTAAAACGATTTTTTATTTTCCAATAATTTTTTATTTCTGAATTGTTATAAGGTTTTATTGCAGTATGGAAATTTTCTTGATTATTATAAATCTCATTTTCGTAAGCAAATGAAACATCGTTGCTTATTTGTATATTAAGGTTTTGAGCTTTTGTTGTAACAGTTACAATTGCTAATAAAAAAACTATTATTTTAAACTTGTTATAAATCATTTTAATTTTACTCGACACTTGCCGAGTTTGTTAATTTTTTACAAACAAAGATGAAAAAAAAAGATGATATATTTTAATAAGTGTAGCTTAATTAATTTATTTTAAACATAATTCTTTTTTTAATCCTAATATTTATAATATTTTCGCAGAAAAATAGTTTGTACTTCGTGCTTAGAATTTTATTAGTTATATTAATTTCCATCTCTGTTAGTTTTTCAGGATTTTCTCAAAAAGAATTACCTTGGAATTTAAGAAAATACGATTTTGTAAAATTACATTTTGGTATGTCATTGGGGTTTAACCAAACAGATGCAGTTATAAAAAACTCCGATAATTTTTTTGCCTTAGATTCTGTTTACTCTGTAGAATGCAAAGGAATGCCAGGCTTTAACATTAATATTGTTTCAAATTTTAATATCAATAAATATATTGGAATTAGATTTTTACCAGGCTTAAATTTCGGACAACGTAATATGTATTATGTTATGTATGATGGTGTTAAATTTTATGAAAAAATAATGCAAATAGAAAGCACTTATCTTGATTTTCCACTGCTATTTCAATTAAAATCTGCCAGATTAAATAATTTTAGAGCATATATGATTGGAGGATTTAGTTATAAATTTGATTTATCATCGCAAAAAAAAATACCCGACGACGAAAAACCCAAAATAAGATTAAACAGAAATGTATATAATTATGAAATTGGAGTTGGAACAGATTTCTTTTTGCAATATTTTAAATTTGCTCTTGAACTAAAATTTGTAGTAGGGATAAACAATATTGTTGCATACGACAACACACAATACACCGAATCAATAGGCAGAATGAATTCAAAAATGATTATGTTTTCTTTCTTGTTTGAAGGTTCCGATTCTGATGGTTTTGTATTTAAAAAATTATTTCATCGCAGAAAAGGTTAAAAATATCATGTGCGACAGAACAACTAAAAATTTTAAAGATTAATAAAACTATGAATATAAGTATAACAAAAGCAGAATATGGACAGACACTATGTAATACCCTCAGACCTACAAATTTCTTAGAATTTAATAAAATTTAAAGTTGAATTCTTTAAATTTCATCTTAATTTATTACAACAAAACAACAAAACAACTCTCAAACTAAAATCAAGACCGTCGAACCACAAGAAGACACCGTCGGACGACAAGAAGAGGCTTGAGAAGACCACCTTCTACCCTTTTTTCTAAAATCGAAAAAGCAAATCATACAGAATTGAATGTACCGAAATTAAAACAATTGTGAATAAATTACACGAAAACTACGCATAACATTCGCTATAAGCCATTGCGGCGGTTTCGCTCGCTGATTAGTAAACCGTCTTTTATTTGCCTCCAAAATTTTTTTTTGTCTTTTTTGGGTGTTTAATTTTTTTTTTGTCTATTTTTACCGTATGAAACCTTTAATTAAAAAACTGCAACGAACTCATATCTTAAACCGTTAGCCCACATAGGTACTACAAAAAAAATATGAACTTTTTAAAATTATAATAACTAAAAAAATATAAATTTATAAAATCCTTAAATTAAATAAATATGAAAATTAGAAATTTAAGTTTTGCAGTCTTACTCATATTCGGGCTGAGTAATTTGCAAGCACAAACAGCCATACCCGCCACAGGCGGACAGGCAAACGGAACAGGTGGCTCGGTGAGTTACACCGTAGGACAAGTGGTTTACACCACCAGTGTAGGAACAAACGGAAAT
>CAZRWZ010000032.1:0-16576 GCA_964603745.1 uncultured Bacteroidaceae bacterium
TTTAATAAACATTCGGGTATATTTATTTCAGAAATATATCTTTCTCGTGCTTGATATTCTGTTTGCTTTATTCCTTTGTGGGTTTTATACATAAAATTAGGAACAGTAGAAAAATCAATATTTTCGTTAACAGCTTTTAAAATTAGGGCTTCGGTATGTTTAAAATCGTCTAAAACAATACCGTCAACCCAAGAAAAAAGCTGCTCATTATTTTTTAAATATTTTGTGATTTTATTTAATGAATAGTACTCGGTAGAATGATTTGATATAAAAATATAAGTGTTAGGGAAATATTTTTTTACAAAATACAACTGAGAGAAATTAAACAAACTAGGTCTAGCATTTACAAAAACTATTTCAGGTTTTTCTTTTTGCAAGATAGGTACAAAAAAATCTTCTAAAAACTTGTGATAAGGATTATATTCAGTATTCTTTGCCAATTCTGTTATCTGAGAAATTGAATTTGCGTCAATATCAAAAGCTGCATCTAAAGTAAAAGTTATATTGTTGTAATAAAACTCTGAAAACTGCATCAACACATAATTAACAAGCTCTATTGCATTAAAATATGCTGTGTTTTCAACACCAATACTTGTAATTATATCTAAAGTTTTTTTAAGTTCTTGTTCAATATTTTTTGAATTAACAAAATCTTTTATGTTTGGTAATAAATCGGCTTCGATATCAAAGCCAGAAGAAAACTCTAGTACATCTTTTACATTTTCGAGTTTAAATATTTCTTTCCAAAACAAGCAAGGTAAATTTTCTAATTCGGTTATTTTAAACGGTTTAATATTTTTATTAAAATGTTTAGCACACTCTTTTAAACTTTGTATCGGATATAAATACATATTTATAATTTAACAAATTTACTACTGTTTTCGCCAATTTTAATAATATAAATTCCTTTTTGCATATTCTTAATATCAACTAAAATTTTGCTTTCGTAATAATTTGGCACTATCTGTTTTATAATTTTACCAAACATATCGTAAATATAAATTGTTTGAGATAACGCTATATCAGAAATATCAATTTTAATATAATCTTTGGCAGGATTTGGGTAGATTTTCACAAAATTATCGTTTAAAATATTTGTGATATAATCGTAAGCATTAGCTTTAGCAGGAGTTCCTAAATACTCGCTAGCACACCAATTTTGTGGCAAAGCATTATCTAAATCAGCACTTAAAAGAGCTATTGTTTGCCCCGAAGAAGCCGTGTTTGCAGGCCAAGGTGCCGACGATGAATATTCAACAAAATCTACTAATTGCATTTTAGCATTATAAATTCTTATAGGTTCACCATTATCACTAAGCGAAAAATTAAATTCTGCTCTAAAATCTGTAATTTCGGGATACACAGCATTAAACAAACTTTTGTTATTGCTAATTACCAAATATTTATTTGCTTTAAGTATCAAGTTTTCGGGAAATTTATACATATGCTCATTGTTTCCGTCCATAAATACCCAACCCGATAAGTCAACATCGGTAGAAGTTCTGTTGTAAATTTCGAACCAATCACCTGCATCGTCAAGCGGATACGATAAATAGTTTATTTCATTTACAACAATTGCAGTATCAAGCAAATTGCTTTGAAAAATATATTTAGCACCAATATCGGCAATTGTGCCATCGCTATCGGGTGGTGTTGTTGGATTACCTGCATCAATACAAGGCGATGTTGTCATAAGCTCTAGATTAAATTGCATTGCATTAACAAATTGTGGGTTTGCAAACAAATTGTTAGAGCCTATTAATGTTTCAATATCCGATAAACAATAACTTATATTTGCATTAGAATATAAATTATTATCAACATAAACAGAAGATATTATACTACTTGCAAGTATTGTATTTACAATATCGGCAGAACCACCACCGGCTCCATAGTTTTTTTCGAAACAAGCAACAGCATATCCGTTGTTATAAAATGTATTATTAATGATATTGGCATAAGATAAAGAATCTTTTATTCCAATTCCTGTACCACAATTATATATGATATTATTTTTTGCAATTACTGTAGATTGTTGCCCAACCGAAATACCTTTATCATTACAATTAAAAATCTCATTTTCTGTTATCAGAATATTACTACATTGCTCACCTGCATCAATTCCATCGCTGTTAAAACCCGACAAAGCATAAATTTTACAATTACGGATAATCCCGTTTGTAACATTATCAAAATCAACACCATCAACATCTACAGCTTCAGAGCCTAACAGGTCACAATTTTCTACAATTGCATCGGCAGAGGCTTCAATATGAATTAAATCGCAAATTTCTTCGCAACGCAATTTGCTATCAGAAATGTGAGCACTACCTTGCAATGCATAAAAAGGTCGCAAACAATTATCAACATCTAATCCCACAATACGAATATGGCTGTTGAACGACGACAAAGCAGAATTTTGAAGTTCGGCATTGTGTCCGGTGCTTGTATTTCTCAATTTTAAATAGTTAAGATAAGATGTATCCGTAGCATTATAAAAACACAGTGCGTCCCAATTATCGAAACCTGCTTCGGTATAGTTTTGTATTTTAACAAAATTTGTTTGTGTTCCGTTTGTAATTAATTTTCCGTAAACATAAACTCCTGTATTTTTATTCATATAAATTTGTACTCCTGCCTCAATAGTTAAAGATGCAAAAGAATCTACAACTAAATCGTGCAAAGCTAAATATGGCGATTGTGATAAAAACAAAGTGTCGTTAGCGGTAATATTATTTGGTAAAATAGTATAATTTGTTGGTTCAAAAACTGCGGTAATTGTAGAAGCATCTTCTAAATTCATTGTTATTTCATCGTTAGTTTCTGATGAAACGCCTTCCCATCGTACAAATTTATATCCCGGATTTGGTATTGCTTTAAAACGAATAGGTACATTACTAAAATAAGTTCCTTGATTAATTCCTTCCGAAATTTTTGCATCATTTATAGTAATATAACCATTACTTGATTGGGTAGTTAAATTAAATAAGCCGTCTAAATTAAATTCTTCAATAACATATTGCTTTATATATGATTCTCTAACATTTGCAAACCATTTTATATTTTCGATAGCAGCATTCCATTCTTCAATTGTTTGCACACAAGTTCCATCAGGCGAATCGTAATCTTTCCAACGTGCAATATGATTTATCATTTCTGCTGCTATATTAGCACTCATACTGTCGGCAAAATGATTAATTCTTTCAGGTGTGAAAATAGTATTTATACGTGCGGCAAAACATTGAATAAATTCATTTTTAAACTTATCAGACCTTAACATAGAACGAAAAAATAATGTAGAAGTAAAAGAGTTTGGCCAAGCAGTTTGTTCTGTTTCAAGAGCATGGTGTACTGAATTATAATCAGGCTCTCCCCATAAACCCATACATGGGTCAGTATCAAACAAAAGCCAACGCCATTTTCCTTTTTCATTATTTTCTTTCCAATATTTCATGTTAATATAAGGCCAATCGTAATTTCCAAGATATATTTCTGTAGCTAAATAATCAATATATTCTTCAATATCAATAACTCTTTCGAGATATAAATATGCTTTTTCGGTATTTAAATCGGTATTTTGTATATAGTTTAATAAAAATTTATAATCATTATCGTAACCAGAAATAGGTATTATTTCATTCTTGAAATTTTCTAAAACATCTATGTTATCGGGATTTACATTATGATTTGAAACCAAATAATCTTCGTTTTGTTTTTCTTTTATATTATATATTCCCCAATATTTTCCATTAAGATATAAAACTGCTTGTCTGCTTCCTTGATGGTCTATATCTGTTACTCTATTTATTAAAGTTTGTGTTAAACCATCTCTAATCATAGAGTTTTCAAAATCGGGCAAACCTCCATTTCTAAGTACAAGCGAAGAAAATGATTTAATATTTTTATCGGTAAATATTTTATAATCGAAACTTGGATTATCGTATTTATTACGGGCAAAAACACGCAATGATTTTTGATGCATATTTCTACGTGCTCCATTTATTGCAATACCCGATTTTTGATTTAATACTTGCTGATTATTAGTTTCGTATAACTCAAAATTTGCAGGTCGTTCCCAATCGTTCCAATAATTTGCGGTTGTTCCGTAATTTGTTTCTCCATTTGTTCCTACACAATAAATACCAATTGTATCGTTCCATAAATTGCGTGGTGCTGTTGTTAATGATATTATGGGTAATGTGTGATTTATTCCAAAAAAATATGTATTTGTAATTACTTTACTTTGCAGTAATCCTGTTTTGAAACAAGCAGCACGTATTATTGTTGTTGTATCTAAAAAAATTGGTGATGTATACAAATTAGAATTTTCGGTAGGAATATCGCCATTTGTTGTGTAATAAATTTCTGCCGTAGGCGAGCTTGTGCTTAAACTAATTGTTTGAGGCGATGAATAAACTCCTCCATTTTCTGAAAATACTACATCACTTGTAAAAACTAATGATGCTGCAAAGTTTGTATTGTTTTGTACTGCTGGCGTAGGTTTATCAAAAAACACCCAATTTGTTATATTATTAAAATCTCTACCATAAGAGATATTTGCTTTTTGCGGCGGATACGATATTCTGTCAATTAGTACCGAACTTGGCGAATATAACGATATTATCTCGCCATTTTTACTTAATTTAAAATTTGTGTGAATGCCTTGTGCTATACCATCTGCCCAAATTAACAAATATGAATTTGCAGGAACAATAACACTTGGCAATTGCCATTTTGTTATATTGATAGTGTCATCACTAATAAAATATTCATTAAGATTTACATCTGATATTC
This sequence comes from uncultured Bacteroidaceae bacterium, assembly GCA_964603745.1. Taxonomy (GTDB): domain Bacteria; phylum Bacteroidota; class Bacteroidia; order Bacteroidales; family JAFGXI01; genus CAZRWZ01. Next base: position 4,795 of record CAZRWZ010000032.1, read on the forward strand.
CCGAATTATAAATTTCTATCCAATCAGAAAAGCCTGTGTAATCTGGGTCGTAGTTTATTTGTGTGTTTGATGTTAAAATTTCGTTAATATACAGTTGTGCTTTAGAATTATAGACTAAAGTAAATAATATTATAAATAAAAATAGTTTTTTCATATTACAAATATAAAATATTATAAGGAAATTTTTATTACCCCTAAATATTCGTAAGTCAGGGTTTTACTGTGTTAGTTTACAGTCTGTTAAATATAAATGGTATTTTTAAAAAGAAAAAGGTTTATAATAAATATGAAAATAATTTTGTTTTTTTGCTCCAAAACTTTTGTAAAAACGCTGTATTCCTTCAATGTTAGAACCCTCAAAATCTAATATATAATTAGTTTCGGCATTGTTTTTTATAAAATTATCTATTAATAAAAACATTACTTTTTTTTCTTTTCCTTCTGTATTAGAAACGGACAATAAATAGATATGTCTGTTATTGAAAGATAAAATCAATACGCAAGCTAATAGTTTATTGCTGTCTTTTTCGTGAACAGAATAAATTGTTCCAAACTCCGATTTTGAATAATATTCTATAATATTTCTTGCCAATTCTGTATAAATATCAAGTTTTTTATCGGGTAAATTAGCTTGGTAAATTTCTATAAACTCATTGGTGTTGATAGAATTTGTTTTTATTTCAATACTGTTAATATCTATGCTGTTAATATTTCTTTTTGTATTTTTAGAATACGATTTTTTTAAGACTTGGTAAGGAAAATTTAAATCTAAAATCTGATTTACCATTTCTTTATTCTTGATTTTAACAGAAAAATTATTGTAAAAATTAAGATTTAAAGCAAAATATTTATATTTTTTCTGTAATTCAGAAATAAATTCATTTATGTTTTTATCAGTAGGTTCGTTTTTAAAAACTATTCCTAATTGTTGCGAAAGCATTGGCTGCATAACATATTTAACACCAAATTTACTTTTTTCGGGCAAAGGCATAACTGCCTCATAATCGTCTAAAACAAGAGCATTCCAAGTGTTAGTAACAATATCTAAATGAGCAGAGTTTGCGTAAATAAATCCATTGTACGAAATAGAAATAAGTTTATCCCATTTTTCTTTATCAATATCTTTATTTTTTACAAATTTTATCATTTAAAAAACTCCGGTATAATTAAAAGGTGAAATCTTTTTTAACTCGGTTTTTAAATCATCAGACACATTTAAACCATCAATAAAACTATGGATTGCTTCTTCGTTAATAGTTGTATTTGTGCGAGTTAAATCTTTTAGTGCCTCGTATGGTTTTGGAAATCCCTCGCGACGAAGAACTGTTTGAATTGCTTCGGCAACTACTGCCCAGTTTTTTTCTAAATCACGGTCTATTGCCTCTTTATTGATAAGTAGTTTTTCTAAACCTTTTTGCAAGGATTTAAACCCTATAAGCGAGTGAGATAAAGGAACACCAATATTTCGGAGAACTGTGCTGTCGGTTAAATCGCGTTGCAAACGAGAAATAGGTAGTTTTGCCGAAAGATGTTCGTAAAAAGCATTTGCAATACCAAAATTACCTTCAGCATTTTCAAAATCTATTGGGTTAACTTTGTGTGGCATAGCCGAAGAGCCAATTTCACCTTTTTTTATTTTTTGTTTAAAATATTCGTTTGAAACGTATGTCCAAATATCTCTAGAAAAATCTATTAAAATATTATTTATTCTTTTCAGATTGTCGAAAAGAGCAGCAAGATTGTCGTAGTGTTCTATTTGTGTGGTGGTTTGAGAACGGTTTAAACCTAAGTTTTTATTCACAAAATTATTGCTGAAATCTATCCAATCTGTATTGGGAAAAGCAAGTTTATGAGCATTTAAATTACCTGTTGCACCACCAAATTTTGCAGAGTAAGGTATTTGTTTCATCAACTCTAATTGCTTGTCTATACGTTCTATAAAAACAAAAATTTCTTTACCTAATTTAGTAGGTGAAGCAGGCTGCCCGTGTGTTCTGGCAAGCATAGAAATATTTTTCCATTCGGTGTGTTTTTCTGCTAATAATTCTTTTGTTTTTTTTAGTTCGGGCAAAAATATATTGTTAATTCCATCTTTTAAACTAAGTGGTGTAGCTGTGTTGTTTATATCTTGCGATGTTAATCCAAAATGGATAAATTCTTTAAATTCTTCTAAACCAAGCTTGTCGAATTTCTCTTTTATAAAATATTCAACTGCCTTAACATCATGATTTGTAACTTTTTCTATGTCTTTAATTTTTTGTGCGTCATCTTCTGAGAAATCAGTATAAATTTTGCGTAAATCGGTAAAAACAGATTTATTTATAGTTTTTAAATTATCGATACCTAACTCGCACAAAGCAATAAAATATTCTATTTCAATTTTAACTCTATATTGTATCAATCCAAATTCTGAAAAATATTTTGCAAATTCCGATGTTTTATTTCTATATCTTCCGTCAATAGGAGATATGGCAGTTAATTCTGTTAAATTCATTTTAAAAATCTTTTTTTTTTACTTTTTTTACAAAAGTACAGATTTTGATTGACTTCTTTATTATTTTGGTTAAAACTTATCTTCTTTTGTTTTTATCTTTTTAACTTTATTGTAGTTTTTTAAGAAAAAATATTTTTTTCATGTTTTAGCTATTTCCTTTTTTAATATTTGTTTAGGGGACTTCTAATAATTATTTTCTTACAATAAACAAAATAACGAATAAAGATGAGTTAAAATATTTTTGTAATAACGGGTTATTTCAAATAATATTTTAACATAGCAGATTGTTTGTTATTTCGTTCCCGTAAGGGTTTTCATAACTTTCCATATACTTCTTTAATTGTTTTCAAAATAGCTCGCTATTTCTCGAAAAATTAAATCGTCTCTGAAAAATTATGAAAATATTGTTGAAAAACTAATTTTTAGAACTCCCCTTTAATTCCCTAATAAACACATCAAGTTCTTCTTTGCTTGGAGCTTTTCCGTGCCAATTATGATTATTTTCTATTTGTGATATACCTTTTCCCATAACTGTATTAGCAATAATAACCGATGGTTTATTTTTTATTTTTTTTGCTTTTTCAATACTGTCAATAATTTCGGGGAAATTGTGACCGTTGCATTTAAAAACCTCCCAACCAAATGATTTCCATTTTTCGGCAAGAGGTTCAATTTTCATAACATCTTCGGTTTTACCATCAATTTGTAAAAAATTTCTATCAACTATGCTAATTAAATTATTTAATTTATGATGCGAGGCACTCATTGCAGCTTCCCAAATAGAACCTTCTTGTAATTCTCCATCGCCGTTTATGCAAAAAATATAAGTATCTTTTGCATCAATCTTGTTTGCCAAAGCCATACCAACTGCCACCGACAAACCTTGCCCAAGCGAACCTGCCGAAAGCTCAATACCTGGCAATCCGTGGTCTTTTCCTGGGTGACCTTGCAAACGAGAACCAAGTTTTCGTAAACTTAGCAATTCATCTTTTGGGAAATATCCGGCATTAGCCAAACTTGCATAAAGCAAAGGTGCAATATGCCCGATAGAAAGAATTAGTTTATCTCTATACTCCCAATTTGGATTTTCGGGTTTGTGTTTCATTACATTAAAATACAAAGCCGTAAAAATATCGGTAGAACTTAGCGAACCTCCCGTATGTCCGGAACCTGCAGCCGAAATGCTTTTTAAAATATCAATTCTAATTTCTTTAGCTATGTTTTTTAATCGTATATTTTCTTTTTCACTAATCATAAACAAACATTTACTTTGGTAAAGTTAAGAAAAAAATCAAGTATCTTTGCATATTATTATGAATTCCGATAAAACATATTCGCTTATAGAAATTACTTCGCTTGTTAAACAAACTATTGAAGATAAATTTTTTGATTATTATCCTATTGTAACAGAAATAGCTAGTTTAAATGTAAACAGAAGTGGGCATTGCTATTTGGAGTTGATACAAAAAGATGAAGAAAATGATAGAATTGTAGCAAAACTACGTGCTACTATTTGGGCAAATTCTTATGCTATGATAAACTCTTATTTTGAGAGTGTTACAGGCGAAAGTTTACGTAGCGGAATAAAGCTTTTGATAAAAGCTTCGGTAGTTTTTCACGAGCTTTATGGTTTTAGTTTAAATATTGTTGATATAGACCCTAACTACACACTTGGCGATTTAGAGCGAGAAAAAAAAGAAGTTTTAGATAAGCTGGAAAACGACGGTGTTATTGAAATGAATAAGGAATTAGACTTAAGCCTTGTGCCAAAATCTATTGCCATAATCTCGTCTGAAACTGCGGCAGGTTACGAAGATTTTTTAACCCAACTAAATAATAATCAGCATAATTTTGTATATCACACTAAACTTTTTACAGCTTTTATGCAGGGCGATAGGGTTGAGGAATCTATAATTGACGCTTTAGACCGTATTTATAAGTATCACGAATATTTCGATTTGGTTGTTATTATTCGTGGAGGAGGTTCAAAAATTGAGCTTGGTGTTTTCGATAATTATAATATAGCTTATTATATTACACAGTTTCCTTTGCCTATTTTAACAGGTATTGGTCACGAAAGAGATACATCTATTTGCGATATTGTTGCACATACTTCGCTAAAAACACCTACTGCTGTGGCAGAATTTGTTATTGAACAATCGGAAAATTATATGTATTTAATTAATGATTTAGGCGAAGAGTTTAATTCGGAAGCAAAGTGGATTTTAGAGCAACAAAAAAATAGTTTAAAACAACTTGATGCAAATTTTACAAATAGTACATCTAAAATTATTGATAATTCTTTTTATAGATTAACTTTGATTGGAACAGAGTTTAAGAACATTACAAAACAGAGCATTGCACAAGAAAATTCTGAGCTTGTTACGCTTAATATAAAAACAAAATTTGCTGTAAAATCGGCTGTTGAAATACAAAAAGATTTTTTAATTAGAAAGGAAAATCGTTTACGAGAAGTAAGTTCAAATTTAGTTAATAGAGAAAAACATAAGCTTGAAATAAATGGCATGATAATTCAAGAAAATAATCCTGATAATATTCTTGCTAAAGGTTATACATATATTACTAAAAACGGAAAATTTGTTAAAGATTTTTCTTTGTTAGAAGATGGTGATATTATTGTAAACCACGCTAAATCAAGCAGTATAAATAGTAAAGTGATTAAAAAATAAATCTATTTTTTTTCAATAAGATTTATAACAACTCTTCTGTTTTTATAAGCTCCATCATCAATATTATTGTCAGCAATTGGTACTTTTTCGCCTTTTGATATAATACTTATTCTTTTGGTATCAATACCTTTTTCTATAAAATATTTTTTTACAGCATTGGCTCTGCAAAGTCCTAATTTTTCATTGTCATTATTATTTCCAACCTTGTCGGTATGTCCTGTAATTAAAACATTATATTGTTCTGTGTTTGATAAGTTTTTGATAAACTTATTCATACTTTCAAAAAAAGTTTTTTTGATTGTGCAATCGTTAAAATCGAAGTTAATTACTATTTCGGTGTTTATAACTTCTGCAATTTTAGTGTTAGGTAAATTGTTTTGTTGATTTGGTTTTTCTTGAGAGGAAATAGTTCCAACAAAAAATAAAATCAAACTTAAAATAATGAGTTTCTTTTTCATAACTGTTAAATTTTAATTCCTATAACAACAACATCGTCAACTTGTTCAATATCTCCTTTCCAAGTTTCAAAATTATTATTTAATAATTCTTTTTGTTTTGTCATTGGTTTATCAGCATTTTCTAATAAAATTCGTTTAAACGGTTTGTTCATTAGTTTTTTACCTTTCGAACCACCAAACTGATCGGCATAACCATCAGAAAACATGTATAATTGGTCTCCTTTTTCTAACTGTATTTCATGTTCTGTAAATTCATCTAATTTATCGTAAATTGCTATAGGCATTTTATTTGGCTTTATTTCGTAAAGGCTATACATTTCATTAGACATAACAAGTTTACATTTTTCATTTTGATGAGGATATTGAGCATATTTGCCTGTTTTATTAATGTATTTATCTTTTAAGATAATTATGTAAAGAGGGTTATTTGCTCCTGCAAATGAAACAATATTTGTTTTGTAATTTATATTTATCAATGCCATGTCCATGCCATCTTTTTGCTCGCCAATTTCTCCTTTTTGTTTAAGGGTACTTATTACTTGACTTCGTAATCTGTTTAAAATAGTTGATGGTTTTTCTATATTTTCTTTAATTACAATTTCTCTTAAAAAGGATATTCCCAATAGGCTCATAAATGCACCAGGAACACCATGTCCTGTGCAGTCTACAGCAGTAATAATTACACTGTCGTTTAAATATGTCCACCAATAAAAATCGCCACTTACATTATCTTTTGGTTTAAATAAAATAAAATGATCGGTTAAATGTACTTTTTTAATATCTGCTGCAGGTAATATTGCATTTTGTAGTCGTTTTGCATAGTTTATACTTTCAGATATTTCATAATGAATTTCTTCAATTCTTGTTTTTTGCTCAATAACTGTATCTCGCTGTGCTTCTATTTCATCTCGTTGAGTTTCAATCTCATCACGTTGTGTTGATACTCTGTTTAAAAGATTTTCTAATTCAACATTCTTTTTTTCAATATCCTCTTTTTGTTCTCTTATTGTTTTTGTGCGTATTTTAACTTTTCTTTCTAATACTTCTTTTTCTTGTTGTAGTTTGCGTTCTCGGTACTTAATAATAAATATTACTATTAGAATTAAAACTACAATAACAGAAATTCTAAACCATATTGTTTCCCACCAAGGTGGCAATATATGTATTTTTATTGATGCTCCTGTTTTGTTCCAAACCTCATCGTTGTTAGAGCCTATTACTCTAAAAATATATTCGCCTGGCGGTAGATTATTGTAACTAACATAACGTCTGTTGTCAAACATAATCCAGTTTTTATCAACACCTTGTAGCATAACTTTATATTGATTCTTTTTTGTGGCAATATAATTTAATGATACAAAATCAAAACTGATAATATTTTCATCATAATTTAGAAATATCTCTTTTTTTTCTGAAATAACGGTATCTAATTTTTCGGTTTTTGTGATATTGTAATACCTTGTAATAACAATATTTGGAATAAAATTATTTGTTTTTAATTTGTTTGGATTAAAAACATTAAACCCATCTATTCCTCCAAAATACATTTCTCCGTTTTTAGCTAAGAAATATGACCCAACTAAAAATTCGTTACTTTGTAAACCATCATTAATATTGTAGTTTTTAATTACATTTCTATTTTTAGAAAAAACACAAATCCCTAAATTTGTACTTAACCAAAGATTTTGTTCTTTATCTTCAAGAATACCCATTATTACATTATTAGGAAAACCATTGTTTGTATCAAAATTTGTAAAGGTTTTATTTTTAGCATCAAACAAACTTAAACAGCCTTTTAATCCAAGCCAGATATTATTATTGCTGTCTTCAAAAATTGAATAGACTCTATCAAAAGGGATACTTGTTGTATCTTGTTTGTTATGTGTAAATCTTGTAAAACTGCTATCGGTATAATTAAATTTGTTTAATCCATTGTCTAAAGTTCCAATCCATAAATTACCTTTAGAGTCTTCGAAAATAGTGGTTAAATTGTCGCTGCTAATTGTTTTGTTATTGTTTTGTACGTATCTAAAAGATTTAAATTTATGTGTTTTTCTATCAAATAAATTTAATCCTCCATTTTTTGTAGCTACCCAAAAATTATTTTTGCTATCTTCATAAATTTGCCATACATGATTACTTGCAAGGTTTGTATTTACAGAATTATATGTTTCAAATCCACCTTTTTTAATATTCATTTTAGAAATTCCACCGCCATCGGTTCCAATCCATAGTTCGCCATTTTTAGTTTCATAGATTGAACGAACATGGTTGTTTGGTAAAGATTTTAATTTATTAAGTTGATGATTATAATGAATAAATATATTTTCTTCTCTTTTCCATAGATTTAATCCTTTGTCAACAGTACCAATCCAAATATTATCTTTAGAATCTATAAATATACTTCTTATTAAATTTGAATTTAAACTGCTTTTATTAAAAGCATTTTCTCTATAAACATGAATATCTTCGATTAATCGATTCCATTTATTAATTCCACCAAGGTTTGTTCCAATCCACAGTATTCCCTCTTTGCTATAAAAAAGTGATGTAATGTAATTAACCGATAAACTGTGCCTTTCATACAAACTGTTTGTATAAGAAATTGATTTATTTTTATCTATGTTATAACTAATTAATCCTTTGTTTTTAGTTCCGAGCCAAATTGTATTATGTTCATCTTCAACAATATCTGTTACAAAAACATTCGATTTAATTATTTTAACACTTCTATTAATATCTCTCGGATTAATTATTTCGGCAAAATATCTATTTGTGCCAAAAAATACTTTATTGTTTTTGGCTTCGTAAAACACTTGTGGCATAACTGTAAGTCCATCAACAGGTTTTAGTACAATCTTTTCATATTCTTTAGTTGTTAAATTAATTTTTATTATAAAATTTTTTACAAGTATAATAATATTTCCTTTACTTAAATAAAACTTGTTTATTTCTAAATTTTTAAACTCGCTAGGAATACTAAACTCAAAAATTTGTTTTGTTTTTTTATTAAATTTAAAAATCTTCTTTTTAGTTGCAAGCCATATATAACTTGTATCTTCTTTAATCTCAACAATTTGCTTTTCGTATAAAATATTTTTATCATTATTGATGCGTATAAAATTATCTTTAAATTTATTATACATACAAACACCTTTGTCTGTACCAATAATTAAATCGTTTTCTTTTGTTTTGTAAATTACATTTATAATATTACTTGGTAATGTGGTAGAATCTTTACCAGAATAATATTTTTTAAAACTATATCCATCGTATTTATTCAAGCCATCTAATGTACCAAACCACAAAAAACCTTTGTCGTCTTGCGAAATACATCTTATTGAACTTTGCGATAAGCCATCTTTTAAAGATAAATTTTCAAATTTAATTTTCTTTGGTTGAGAAACTGCCAATAAAGAAATAAAAAGCAGAAATAATATTAATATATGTTTTATCTTTGGTTGCATTAATTTTAAAAATCATAAATATAAATAAAAAATATGAATTAGGATAATATTATTACTTTTGCCCATCTTTTAAACCTTTTTATTTTCATGATATCTAAGCCACATATTTAACATAATAGTTTATGAAGAAAATATTACTGATTTTATTAGTTTTTAGTTTAAGCTTAGGTTTTTCTCAACACCCACAAGGCAAAGGGGGAGATAGACCAAAAATTGGAATACTTAGCGGAAAAGTTATTGATGAAAACAAACATGCTGTAGAATTTGCTACAATTTCGCTTATCTCTATGCGAACACAAAAACCAGTTGATGGGGGAATTACAAACTCGCACGGATATTTTGAGCTTACAAAAATTGAAGTAGGTAAATATAAAGTAATTATTAGTTTCATAGGTTTTCACGATAAAGTTATTAATGATATTTTTATAAAACCAAAAGCATCGACTATAGATTTAGGAAAAATTAAAATTGAACCAAATGCCGAACAACTCGAAACAGTTGAGGTTACAGCAGAAAAAAACCTTCAACAAAATACTATTGAAAAAAAAGTTTTTAATGTAAGCAAAGATTTAACAAGCGAAACATCATCGGTTACCGAGGTTTTAAATAATCTGCCATCGGTAGATATAGATATGGACGGAAATGTTACTTTGCGAGGTAACTCAAACGTAAGAGTGTTAATTGATGGCAGACCATCGAGTATTATGGGTGGTAATTTAGCAGAAATATTAGAGCAATTTCCTGCCAATACTGTAGAAAGCATAGAGGTTATAACAAACCCTTCGGCAAAATACGATGCCGATGGAATGGCAGGTATTATTAATATAAAACTAAAAAAAGAAAAACGAAAAGGTACAAATGGTTCGGTTTTGTTAACTGCCGGAACAGGAAATAAATATAATGGTTCGTTAAAATTAAACCATAGAGCCGGAAAATTTAACTTTTTTGGAACATACTCTTATCGCTATAACGACCGTAATTTTAATAAAAATGCACTCCGCCAAAATATACTAACTGATACAACAACTTGGCTAAAACAAGCCGAAGGCGGAAATCATATATCAAACTCAAATATGTTTAATGCAGGGATTGATTATTTTATAACAGATAAAATATCTCTTTCATATACAGGAAACTATAGTGTTGGCAGCAGAGATAAAACTACAGGAATAGAATATTATTATTTAAGTGCAGATAAATATGTAAACAATTCAACACAACGTGCCACACAGTATGATAACGAACGAACAAGTTTTGATAATAATTTGGTATTTAATTCGGAGTTTGCAAAACCAGGACAAGAACTATCTGTAAATCTTACATATTCTAAATCTAACAGCGATGGTTTTGGTAGCTATTCCGAAAATTATTACGATGAATATTATAATCAGATTGATTCTATTTATAAACAAAGAGATTATTCGCAATATAACAATACAAATATAATTGCACAAGTCGATTATGTGCAACCATTAACGAATAAATCAAAAATTGAAACAGGTTATAAATCAATAATAGAAGATATTTACTCTAACTATCAAAACGATTTTTACGATATAAATGGAGGCTATTATAGAGATACAATTAGCTCAAACGATTTTGGTTATAAACAACAAATACATGCTGCTTACGGAATTTATTCAGGCGAATTTAAAAAACTTACATATCAAGGAGGTTTGCGTTTTGAGTATGCACAAACAAGTTTTAATATTAAAGATGATATTAATGATTACAAAAATACATATCAAAATATTTTTCCTAGTGTGCATTTAGCATACGGATTTACAGAAAGTTCTGAATTTACAATGAGTTATAGCCGCCGTGTTAATCGCCCATCGATGAGAGCTTTATCGCCTATTTTAAATTATTCTGACCCATATAATATAAAAGTAGGAAATCCTTATCTTAAACCGGAATACATCAACTCTATGGAGGTAGGTTATTCTCATAAATTTAAGAAATTTAGTGTTTTGGGTTCGGTTTATTATAAAATGATTGAAGATGTAATAAAAAGATATAAATCGGTTAATGATTCTACAGGTATTGCCCTTGTTACATATAAAAATCTTACTTCTGGAACAAACTATGGAGTAGAACTTGTAGTAAATCTAAAACTTGTGAAATGGATGAAAATAAACTTAAGTTCTAACTTTTTTAGAACAATAATTGATGGTAGCAATGCCGAAGGCGATTTAAGTAACGATGCTCTTGGTTCTTCAAATAAACTGATGGCACAATTTCGTTTGCCAAAAGGTTTTTCGGCTCAACTTTCGGGAATGTATCGCACACCTATAACAGTGCCACAAGGTAGCATTGATGCAATGTATTGGTCCGATGTGTCGGTAAAGAAAAAAATATTAAAAGGTAAAGGAACTCTTGGTTTGCGATTGAGTGATATTTTTAATACCCGAAAATTTAATATAAATATTTCTGATTATAACTTTACTCAAGAAATGCATTTTCAACGAGATTCTAGAGTTTTATATTTATCGTTTAGCTACAATTTTGGAAAACAATTTAATGATATGCCTCGCAAGAAAAAATCTAGCAAAGGCAGACGAGATGATGGTGGTGAAGATATGGGCTTGTAAGATTTTTTTTGTAATTTTACAATAAAATTAAATAGGGTCTGCTGAAAAGCTCTGAGGTGTATTAGATTTTTATATTCTGAAA
>CAZRWZ010000033.1:0-16106 GCA_964603745.1 uncultured Bacteroidaceae bacterium
TTCAGAATATAAAAATCTAATACACCTCAGAGCTTTTCAGCAGACCCTAATTAGCTCATAAACAATTTTGTACTAAGACCTATTTGAAATAGTTTGTTGTTACTATTCCAAAATATTTTTTGTATTAAGTTTTATATTTTGATTATTATTATTTATTTTTACTAAATGAGATATGAAAAAATAAATAACAATCTTTTTATAAAGAACAGAACAAAGTTAAAGAAACTAATGGTAATAAATAGTTTTACCTTAGTTGAATCTAATTATGTGATGCCACGCAATGGCGATGTAGATTATAAATATCGCCAAAATTCAGATTTTTTTTATTTAACAGGAATAGAGCAAGAAAAATCTGTTTTACTGCTTTGTCCAACTCATCACGAAAAGGATAAACGTGAGATATTATTCTTAACTCAGCCAGATAAAAAAACAGAGACTTGGTACGGAAAAAAACTAACAAAGCAGCAAGCTCAAGAAATATCGGGTATTAAAAAGGTATATTGGTTGTCGGAACTAAGCTATTTTATTAAAGACTACATCGAAAGAAACAAAAAAGTATATTTGCAAACAACAATGAATAGAGATTTTATTCCTATGCCTGGGGAAAAAATGAAGCGAAAAGTAAAGCTGAAAAAAAGAATAGAATTTGTTTGTATAAAACCACTAATGCAAGAACTTCGTTTGGTAAAAGAACCCGAAGAAATTGAACTAATAAAAAAGGCAATTTCAATTACAGAATTGGCATATAAAAAAGTTTTAAAAACAATAAAACCAAATATTAAAGAATACGAATTAGAGGCTGTAATAATAAGTGAATTTATTAAGAACGGTGCATCAGGGCACGCTTATGAACCTATAATTGCTTCTGGCGAAAATGCTTGTATTTTGCATTATACAGAAAACGATAAAGTTTGTAAAGATGGTGATGTTGTGCTTTTCGATTTTGGTGCAGAATATGCAAACTATGCTGCCGATTTATCTCGAACAATTCCTGTAAATGGTAAATTTACAAAACGTCAGCAAGAAATTTACAATGCTGTACTCGATGTTCAACAAAAGGCAATTAAGCTTTATGTACCCGGCAATACAATAAACAAGATAAATCAAGAGGTTGAAAAAATGATAGAAGAAAAACTAATCTTTTTAGGATTGTTTTCTGCTGAAGATGTTAAAAATCAAGATAAAGAGAATCCTTTATTTAGAAAATATTATATGCATGGTGCTACACATTTCTTGGGTCTTGATGTACACGATGTTGGTGCAAAAGATATAGTTTTTAAGAATAATATGATACTAACTTGCGAACCTGGTATTTATATCGAAGAAGAAGGTATTGGTATTAGAATTGAAAATGATATTGTTGTAGCAAATCCACCTATTGATTTAATGAAAGGGTTTTAATTTTATTATAAAAAGTTTATTTCTGAAAAATCTTCATTAACATTTATTTCTGTTTCAATACCAAAAATTAGGGCATTGTTTTCTTTAATATGTCCTGCTTTAAAATCAAAAATTATCGGATAATTAAATTCTTTTACAGTATCTGCAATAATTTCGTAAGCAGTTTTTCCGAATTTGGTTTCATTATCTTTCATATCACTAAAAGCACCAATAATTAATCCTTTTAAATTATCGAGCTTGCCACCAAGTTTAAGGTTTATCATCATTCGGTCTAAATGGTAAAGATATTCGTTTAAATCTTCTATAAAAAGGATTTTATTGTTTGTATTAATATCGTATTCAGTGCCACGCAGAGAATATAAAACGGAAAGGTTTCCTCCAATAATTTCGGCTTTTGCACTTCCTGTTTTATTTAGTTTGTGAGATTTTAGTTTGTAATTAAGTTTTTTGCCAAAAAGTGCAGTTTGCAATGTTTTTAATGTATTGGTATGGCAATTGTCGAAATTAACAGGCATTGTTGCGTGTAAACTGCAAATTTCAGATTTAATTGCAACAGCAGAGTGTATTGCAGTAATATCGCTAAATCCAATAATCCATTTTGGTTTTTTTGAAAGTGTAGTGTAATTTATTTTATTTAGTAATCTAACAGAACCATAACCGCCACGTAAGCTAATAATAGCTTTGATATCGTCATCTTCTATCATAGAGTTTAAATCGGTTAATCTGTTTTTATCGCTTGCCGCAAATTGATTTTCATAATTAAATAAATGCTTACCTATTTTTGTTTTTAAACCCCAATTATTAAATGTGTTTATTGCTGTTTGCAGATGTTTTTTATCGCACCTGCCTGCAAGCGATACAATACCTATTATATCTCCTTTTTTTAGATGTGATGGTATTCTTTTCATATTTCTTATTTATAAAAACCACGGTGTTAATGTTTTGTTTCTTAATCCCCAGTTTTGATATAACACCGTGGTTGCGAATAAATATGTGTGTTTTTATTTAGAAACTACAACTTTAATAGTTTTTTCTATATTATTAGATTTGTATGAAATAAAATAAATACCATTATTAAGATTTTTAGCTATTTCAGAAATCTTAATGGAATGAATTCCTGTGTTATAGTAGTTAGAATATGTACCTAATATTTTTCCAATAACATTTTTTACAGAAATAGTAATATCTGATTGTTTTTCGATAGTAAATTCAATTGTAGCATCTGTGTTAAATGGGTTAGGATATATGTTTATTTCAGAAATTGAATTTTCTACATCAGAAATTGAAGCAGGAGTGGAAGTGTAATGAAATTTCCATCCAATATCTGTATTACCATTAACAGAAGACCCAAATCTAACAGTCATTTTTCCATCAGCAATATCATAATTTGTAGGATTATCACCAGCATGTAATTCGGCAATTAAAGCAGAAGAATTAGCTGCACCTCCTTTGTATATTTTAACATAATCAGAAGCATCTTCTAATTCAAAATAAGTAAACTCTACATGTATTGCAGTTGCTCCAGTAGGTTCTATCCACCATAAACAAGAGGTAGAATTATTATATTCACATGTTTTACTACCATCTTCAATATCTCCTTCTGTATCGTATGTAGTTGAGGTGTATAAACAGTTTTTTGTATGATAAGAAGCGTACCAACCTTCTGCAGTTCCGTTACCGTCGGTAACAAAATTTAAGAATAAGCCTTTATCTGTAGTAGCGTAAACATCTTGATATAATAAGCTATTTTTATCATAAGCAGTTAATAAAGGTGCTGATGTTGAGTTACCATCGTATACGAATAATGTATCTCCATCAGATAACCATAATTCATTCATAGTTAATATTACGTATTTAGAACAATTAGAAATAAGATGATAATTACAATCTTGGTTATTTTCATAATTTTCATTTCCACTTCCATCATTAAAAGTTCCTTCAATTCCCGTAATCATTTTTGTTGCAGAAGAACATCCTTCTGGGTAAGCATTGCTAGGAGGGTGAATACCTATTACAGCACCATCAGTGTTAAAGGTGGGATTGCCCGGAGGAGTAAGGTCGTTGACGGCATAATAGCCATCGCCACCACCAGACCAGCCCCAATTCATATGCAGTTCGTCTCCTTGGTAACCGTCACAAACCCAAGAATGTCCAGCACCATCATTATCAACACCATCGTATTCGCAAGGTCTACTATGGTCTATTTCGTTTTTGATAGTATTAAGCCAAGACGAAGCAGTATAATAGTCTCGGCTAATATCATCTCCATCAGAATGATATGAAAAATACTGTTCTAGTTTATTGTCTATCATAAAACCATATGCTCCAGAACCATCAATTCCGTAACCCATATTTATAGATACACCACAATGATATAAAAGTTGGGCTAAGTCGTCGTTGCTACTAAAAGCTTCGTTTGGTATATTTGTCCAAATATAGTTTGTTGCACCAAAATTTGCAGATTGATTACCAAAACCATTGGCATAATAACTATTTGAACCAGTACCATGTTCTGGGTAGTTCCAAAATTTCATAATTTGACCCATTGAAACAGCAACACAACCTACAAGGGCTGTTCCTTCGGTGTTTGATGGACACATGTCGTTGTATGGTGATGCTTGCCCCCATTTAGTTTGAACTAAGGGTTCTATCATTTGAATATCTTCGGTGTTTTTTGTAGAAGCGAATTCGTATTTTTGCCATTCTCTAATGATTTCAGTAGTTGGTTGAATTTTATTTTTAATGGCATATGCTATTTCTTCTTCAAATCTTTTCATATAAAAAGCATATTCTGGCGAAATATTATCAGGATTAAAGAACCCTTCAAAAGAGTATGCGATTCTTGGTTTAGCAACATCGTCGGCTGATACTATAACAAAACCATCATTTTTATTTACATTAAAGATATAATAAACATTAATACCATTATGTTTTTTTATTTCAATAAGATTTAGGCTAATACTTTCATATTTAACCTCTTTTGCAATATTTACTCTTTCAAAATAAATGTTTTTTGCAATTTGTTTTGCTTTGTTAATATCTATTGAACTTGCTTGTAATACTGAATATACAACTAATAGAAGTAATAAGGTACTTATTTTTTTCATAATTTTTTTTTGATTTTATACGCTATTAATATGATAACGCAATTATTATTTAAAGGTTGCAATATAGTAAAAAAAAACAGATTTTTTATATAAATTTAGGATGTGCAATAAATTTTGTAGTTGTGAATCTTAGTGGTTTGATTGTATGTTATTTAAAGTAAACGAAAATGTAGTACCTTGCTCAAATTCGCTTTCAACAAAAATATTTTGATTGTGAGCTTCAATTATATGTTTGCATATTGCTAATCCTAAGCCTGTTCCGCCACTATCTTTAGATCTGCTTTTATCTACTCTATAGAAGCGTTCAAATAATCTTGATATGTGTTCGGCTTTTATTCCAATGCCATTATCTTTTATGTTAACAATGCTTTTGTTATTTTTTATTGTAATAAAAATTTTTGTTTCACCATTTTCTTTGCCATAATTTATAGAATTAACTATAAGGTTTGTGATAACTTGCATTAATAATTTTTTGTCTGCTTCCACAAATACAGGGTTTGTATTTTCAATATTTATTTTTATTTCTTTTTTTATGGTTCGGTTTTCTTGTAGTTCAATAACGTCTTTTATTAATTCAACAATATCAAAAATTTCAATATTTAATTTTAATTCTCCCGATTCTAAGTTAGATATAGAATTTAAATCTTCAACAATTGATATCATTCTATCAATACTTTTATCTGCTTTTGTTAAAAAACGTCTGTTTATGTTGTTGTCTTCTAAACCTCCGTCTAATAGTGTAGAAATATATCCTTGTATATTAAAGATAGGTGTTTTTAGTTCGTGAAAAATATTTCCAAGAAATTCTTTTCTGTATTTTTCCATCAATTTTAATTGGGCAATTTCTTGAGTTTTGCTATTTGCCCATATTTCAACATCTTTTTCTATTTCAGAAATAATATTTTTATCTTCAATATTACTATCATTAAAATATATTTCTGTTTTTTTTACTTGTTTTATTGTTTTTAAAATTGGTTTAATTTTTTCTTTTATAGTTTTTTTTAATAGGTAAGCTACTGTTATGTAAACAATAATAAAAAAAAGTAATGATGTTATGATAATTAATTTCCATGCCTCATTAAAATCTTTATTAATAACTAATAGTTGAAATATTACTGATAGAATGGAAGTAAAAATTCCAATAACAATAGCTGTATTTTTATGAGAATTAAATTTTAGCACTTATTTATCTTTTTAGAGACACACTAACTTGTCCTATTTGCCCACCCATAGGTGGATTAATTTTAGAAACTTTAATTTCGCTCGAAATAATTTTTTCATCAAATTGAGAATATATTGCATCTAAAATTCTTTTAGCAATATTCTCAAGTAAATGAGATTTTTGTTTCATTTCTTTTCTTATAATACTATATACTGTTTGATAATTTAATGCATCATCAATACAATCGCTTAATTCTGCTTTTTCTGTATTAGTTTCAATTTTTATATTTAAAAGAAAACGATTGCCTACAATTCGTTCTTCTTCGTAATGCCCATGATAGGCATAAAATTCCATATTTTCAATTTCGATTAATCCCATAATGTAAATATAAAAAGAAAGCTTGTCGATATTGACAAGCTTTAAAATTGTTTTTTAATCTAAAAGTTCTGAAAGTTTAGCCGATAATTGAGCTCCTCTAAGATTTTTTGCTATAATTTTTCCTTCGGGGTCTATTAAAAAATTAGTGGGAATAGAGCTTATATTATATAATCGTGCATATTCCGATTGCCATTCTTTTAAATCGCTAACATGTGTCCATGCTTCTAAACCATCATCTTTAATTGCTTTTTCCCAGTTTTCTTTTGTTTTATCTAAGGAAACTTGATAAACAGTAAATCCTTTGTCTTTATATTTATTGTAACTACTTAAAACATTAGGGTTTTCTCCTCGACAAGGTCTGCACCAAGCTGCCCAAAAATCTAATAAAACATATTGTCCTCTTAAATCAGAAAGTTTATATGTTTTACCGTCTAAACCTGGAGCTGCTATATCCGGAGCTTCTGTGCCGATAGCTGTTGTTATATTTGCTTGTTTTTCAGCATCAATTTTAGATTTTATTTGTAGGTTATTTGTAATAAGCATTTTTGTATAATCTGCATTAGGATTGTTCTTTTTCAATCCTTCGGCTACTTTTTCATAGTAAACAAATAAATCATGATCTTTTTCTATATCTAAAACAGAAAAATTAAGAACTTTGTTTTGCAAGGCTAAAAACGCAGCAAAAGAGCCAGGGTTATCATTAATAAAGTTTATAACAAATTTCTTTTCCGATTTAAGTACATCGGCTAATTTTTCATTTGCAACAACAATTAAAGAATCTCTCTTTAATTTGTCTTGTTCAGCATTAATTATAGAACTATATTCAAGCATTTTATTGTTTGCATTAACATTATGCATGTTAACTTGTTTTAACAAATTACTAGGCTCAGAACCTGTTACGGTATATGTATTGATAAAATTAGAGTAATCGCCTTTTACTAAAATATTATTAGATTTATTAATAGCTAAATAAGAAAACACTGAATTATCCTCAGTGTGTAAAAGAAATAGTTCTTCGTTAGATACATTTCCAGAAAATTCTGCTTTTCCTTTGTCATCAATAATAACAGTATCGGCTTCAAGAGTTTGCTTAGGGCTTAAATGTGTTAATATAATTTTTTTACCTGCAGAATTTAATAATTCTAATTTTACGGTATAAGCTTCTGCTGAATTATCGGTATTTGAATTGTTACTTGTGTTGTTACAAGAGGTAATACCAAAAAATGATATAGCAAAAATAGCTATAATAGTGTAGGTTCTAAGTATTTTATTCATATATATAATTTTTAAGATGCAAATTTAATCTATTTTTTAATTTATAAAAACATGGAAGACTTTCATTTAGTTTTTTTAACAATTATTATTAATCTTTTTTCTCCCTCTGCCAAGAGCCAACTGTTTTCTTTCTATCTAAAGTCTTATTTCAAAACACAACAAATTTTATTCGAAGTTCAAGCTTATTTTTAGTCCAATACTGGTTTAGTAGTATAGATTTAAAATAAAAAAAATAATGTATATTTGCAGCTTAATTTTTTAATATTAAAAGAAAAAAAGATGTTAAACATTGCGTTATTTGGTCCTCCGGGTGCCGGAAAGGGTACACAATCTAAAAAGTTGATAAATAGATATAATTTGGCTTATATTTCTACTGGAGATATTCTTAGAAACGAAATCGCAAATAATACAAAACTTGGGCAACAAGCTAAAAATGTTATTGAGCGTGGAGAATTAGTTTCTGATGAAATAATTGTTCAAATTATTGAAGGTTTTATAAAAGCAAATACACAAGTAAAGGGTGTTTTGTTTGATGGTTTTCCTAGAACTTATGTGCAAGCATATATTTTAGAAGGAATGCTACAAAGGCTTAATACAAAACTTGCTTGTATGATTAGTCTTGAAGTACCTAAAGATGAGTTAAGAATTAGAATGCTTGAAAGAGCAAAAACTTCTGGTAGAGCCGATGATACTGCTGAAGTTATTGAAAATAGATTAAGAGAATATGATAACAAAACAGCACCAGTTGCCAAATACTATAAAGAAAGAGGTATTTATAATCCTGTAAAAGGTGTTGGTAGTATTGATGAAGTTTTTAAAGGTATTGATAATGTAATTCAAGAAACCCTTAAAAACAGATTATTTAATGTTGTTATTTTAGGTATGCCGGGCTCAGGTAAAGGAACTCAAAGTAAAAGATTAGCTGATGAATTTGGTTTGATATATATTTCTACAGGCAAATTATTACGCGAAGAGATAGGGAATAAAACAAAAATTGGTGAGCAAGCTAAAGGGTATATGAAAAAAGGAGATATTGTTCCAGATGAGATTGCTATACAGCTAATTGAAAGGGAAATAAATAATAATCCTAAAGCTAAAGGTTTTATTTTTAAAGGTTTTCCTAGAACAATTGTTCAGGCATATATATTAGATGGATTATTACGAAAAAAGAGTTCTTCGGTTTCTTTGGTTATTGATTTAGAAATTTCGATGTTAGATGCTTTTAAGCGTTTATACGAAAGAGGTAAAACAGAACAATCTAGAACTTATGATTACGAGCCAGAGGCAATTATTCATAGAATTGAAGAATATGAAAATATTACTGCAAATGTTCCAGATTATTACGAAAAGAAAAGAGATGTTATTACTGTTGATGGGGTAGGAGACAAAGAAGATGTTTATAACAGACTAAGAGAAACTATAGAAAATTATATTACAAGGTTAAGATAAATATTAAGTTAAAAAAAAAGGGGCAAAAGCCCCTTTTTTTAAAATTCTTCGCTATGTATTTCACCTGGTTCTTTTCGTTTTTGTTCTTTAAACCCATCTTTTTCTAATGTTGCAACCATTCCTTTTACCATATTTGGATTTCCACACAAAAAGAAATGTGTATTATCTGGTTCAGGTTTAAATCCCCATTTTTTCATTGCAATATCATCGTCCCAAATATCACCAATAAAACGAGTATCGCCATTCCACCCTGCTGGTTCTTTTTCTGGTTCGGTAATAGTAGGGTAGTATAAGAAATTATCAAACATAGATTCTAAAAGTTCTAATTCAGATGAATAACCTAAATCCCAAGAGTTGGCAGCACCATGAATTACCATCATTTTACCTTTACGTTTTAGAGCATTAGAACGCAACATACTCATATAAGGGGCAACACCTGTTCCGGTAGCTATTAAAACAATATTTTGGTCATTAGAAATTTCATCTAGTGTAAACATTCCAACAGCTTTTTTACCCATCCAAATTCTATCTCCGTTTTGCAGGTTAAAAATCCGTGGAGTTAAAGAACCAGAATGAACAAGTGTAATGTAAAATTCAACATAATCTTGAGTTGATGAAGAGGCAATAGAATATGCTCTTTTAATCAATTTTTCGGGATCTTCTTGTTCTACATGTTCATCGGTTGCTTCAGCACATCGTTCTGCATTAGCATGAAGTGCTAGAGCAACAAATTGACCTGCTTTATATTCTGGAAATTCCCATCCGTCAGGTTTAACTCTAATAATTTTCATTATTGGAGAAACTTGTATTATTTGTGTTATTATACTATTTAATTCTTGCATATTTTTTATTATTATTTAATATTATTCTATTCCACCAAAATATTTCATAAACTGAACTCTTTCAAAAGCTACAGAATTTTCTGCCGATTCAAAGTTTACTATACCTTTAAAATCTTCAATTGTTTTATAATTGTGCTTGTTTCCCCAGCTATCAAGTGTATTAACTATATTTTCTAGTTGTTTTGTTCCGTTTTTATATAATGTAGATACAATATGTACAACTGTAGCTCCGGCAAGTATTTGTTTTATAACATCTTCGCCTGTGTGATTACCTGTTGATGCTGCAATATCTGTTGTTATTTTTCCTGATAAAAGAGCAACCCAACGTAAAGATTGAGAAATATCCTCAGGTGTGCTAAATACACCTGATGAAGTAATTTTTAAATTATCAATATCTATATCAGGATTATAGTACCTGTTAAATAAGGTAAAACCATTAATATGTTTAGTCCAACTTAATTTCTGAATTAAATTTGTTAAACCTGCAGAATAATGGCTCATTTTTAATGATAAAGGTATTTTTATTGTTTTGCTTATTGTTTCAACAATATCAAAATACATTTGTTCATTTTCTTTACTTGTTTTGTTAATATCAGAAGGTAATAAAGAAACATTTAGCTCAAGAGCATCGGCTCCGGCACTTTCAATTTTTTTTGCAAAAGCAATCCATTCGCCTTTATCTACACAGTTTATGCTTGCAATTACAGGTATGCTGATTTCTTTTTTTGCATCTCTAATTAATTGTAAATATTTTTCAATACTATTATCTCTAGCATATGCTTTTATGTAATCCATAGCTTCGGGATAATCATAATTATTATTAGAGTTTGCATTACTTTCTTCAAATAATATTTGTTCTTCAAATAACGATTTTAGCACAACTGCTCCAGCACCAAATTGCTCTAATTCTTTAATCTTTTCAACTGAGTTTGTTAGCCCAGAACTTCCAACTACAATAGGGTTCTTTAATTTTAAACCCAAATAATTAACCGATAAATCCATACTTTTTATATCTTTTATTTTTCAAAAATATTACTTTTTTAGATTTTATACTATGTTTTAATTGTTTTTTATTATTTTATTTTTTTTATATACTTTATTTAAGTGTTTCTGAAATAGCTAGCTATTTCTTAAAAAAAACTAATTTTTAGAAATAAGCTTTATTCACTATATTTGTTTTTTGTACAAAAAAATAGAAATCATATTTATTTTTAATATAAATTTATAATTTGGCAAATAAAAAAATGTATTCATAATATATGGGCAACAACGATAAAATATTAAAACGGATATCTGTTTTGTTAAAAGAAAATCAATCTTTAAAAACAGAATTGTTTAAGCAAAAAGAACTTAATAATAAATTTCGTGAGAAAATAAATCATTTAAAAAATAATATTGAAGACGGTATTGATGATAAAAATAAAATTGTTCATTTTAATATGGCAACAGTTTTATACATAGAGTTTTTTGGTTTTAGCACAATCACAAATAAAGAAGATACTACAATATTAATAGATGAACTGGATCAAATATTCTTTAAATTTGGCGAAATATCTAAAAAATATAAAATTGAAAGAACAAAAGCTATTGGCGATGTTTATGTGTGTGCCGGCGGAGTACCTGCTAAAAACTCTACAAACTCTATAGATGTTGTTCTTGCAGCACTGGAGATGAAAAGATATATTGACAATTTGCAAGAAAAATATAAAGAAGAAGGGAAAAGTTTTTGGAGTTATAAAATGGGAGTACATAGCGGACAAGTTAAAGCTCAAATAAAAGGAAAACGCAAAAAAACATACACTCTACTTGGCGACACTGTTAGTATAACAAGTAGAGTGAAATCTATTGCATATAAAGGTCAGCTTGTTATTTCTGCAATGACTTATGAGTTGATAAAAGAATATTTTACTTGTAAATATAAAGGTATTCTACCCGTAAAATACAAAAAAGATTACGAGGTATATGCTGTAACTAAAATAAAAAAAGCATACTCTGTTGATAGACAAGGATTGATACCAAATGAAATTTTTGAAATTAAGTATAAATTACGTCAAATGACAGATTTACAAGAACTTATACTTGATAAGCTTGATTCTGAATTACCAAAGTATTTGCATTATCATAACACAAAACATACAATTGATGTTTTGTCGCAAGTAGAGTTAATTGGCATTATCGAAGGAGTTTCTGATAAAGATTTGCTTCTACTGAAAACAGCAGCATTATTTCACGATATTGGTCAAATTAAACAATCTGCCGAGCACGAAGAAATTGGCTGTAAATATACAAAACAATACTTACCAAAATATGCTTATACCGATGAGGAAATTGAAATAATAAACGGAATAATTATGGCTACAAAATTGCCGCCGCAACCAAAAACTCTTTTGCAAGAAATTATTTGCGATGCCGATTTAGATTATTTGGGACGTAGCGATTTTATCCCTGTTTCCGACACGCTTTTTAAAGAACTTAGCGAGCAAAATATAATTACAGATATTAACGAGTGGAATAAATTGCAGGTTAAATTTTTAGAATCGCATCATTATTTTACTAATTCTGCCAAAACACTTAGAGAAGTAAATAAACAAGAGCAAATTAAACGCTTAAAAAAAATAAATTAATAATTGGTTTTAAAAAATAACAAAGAAACTTAAATTTAAACTTTCGTCGTCGTTGCTGCTCGAAAAACCCGGCTCTAAACCAAAATATAAATCTGTATTTGTATTTACAACAAAAGCAAAATGAAAGCCAAAGTTGGTAGTACTTGTCTTATCAACAAAATCTACTTCTTGATAAAATATCTCAGCAATATTAAACGATGGAACAATAGAAAAATTATCAGTAAATTTAAGTTTTCCAGATAAATCAACTCCAATAAAAGCTCCGTTTAGAGTTTGTTTCAGGTTTATATTAGTAAAGGAATAATGAATTATACCAACACCCGGCGAAACCATCATAAATTTATCTTTAAATAAATTGTAGTTTATTCCTGCACCAATTGAAGAAAATATATCGTTAAAAGCAAAAGCAAATGATAAATCTATATTTCTTTCGATTGTATATCCAACACTTATAGAGTGTACCTTAATATTATCAACATCAATTAAAGTGTAGCCAACTGCACCGGCATCTCTATCGGTTTTCATATATTTTCCTTGACCGAAAATACTAAACGATATGCTTGTTAATAATACAATAAATAATATTTTTTTCATTATAAATTAATTTTGTTTGGCTAAGATATAAAAAAAGCATCAAACAAAAAGTTTGATGCTTAAATTTATTTTATAGAATTAGTTCTTATAAAACGTCAGCTAATAAACCATTAGTTTTTTTAACAGCTTCTGCAGAAGATGCCATTTTTTCTTTTTCAGCACCAGAAAGTTCTACTTCTAAAATTTCTTCAATTCCGTTTTTGCCAATAACAGCAGGAACTCCAATACAAAGATCGCTTAATCCGTATTGTCCGTCAAGTAAACAAGAACAAGGGAAAATTTTCTTAGTATCTAAAGCAATAGCTTTAACCATTTCTGATACAGCAGCACCAGGAGCATACCAAGCACTTGTTCCTAATAATTTTGTTAATGTAGCACCACCAACTTTAGTTGCTTCAACAACTTCTTGTTGTTTTGCATTATCCATAAAGTGAGCAACAGGAATAGAATTACGAGTAGCTTTTTCAATTAATGGAACCATACCAGTATCACTGTGTCCACCAATTACCATTGCACTTACTTCAGAAGTTGGGCAATCCATAGCTTCTGCTAAACGATACTTGAAACGTGCACTATCTAATGCTCCACCCATACCAATAACACGGTTTTTAGGTAATCCTGATGATTTAGCAGCTAAATATGCCATAGTATCCATAGGATTACTTACAACAATTAAAGTTACGTTTGGAGAATGTTTAACAAGATTTTCAGAAACTTCTTTAACAATACCTGCGTTAATACCGATAAGTTCTTCTCTAGTCATACCTGGTTTACGTGGAATTCCACTTGTTATAACAGCAATATCACTATTTGCAGTTTTAGAATAATCACCTGTTGTTCCTGTAATAGCAGAATCAAATCCGTTTAAAGATGAACACTGCATTAAATCCATAGCTTTACCTTCGGCAAAACCTTCTTTAATGTCAATTAATACAACTTCGTCTGCAAAATCTTTAATTGCAATATACTCTGCACAACTTGCTCCTACGGCACCTGCACCTACAATTGTTACTTTCATAATTAATTATTTTTTGGTTAGTAAATTCATTTTTTTATTGAGCCTCTAAATTAAGCTTTTTTTTTCTATCTAAATATATTCTAAAACATATATTTAGATTTTTAAATAAATTTAATGATTTATATTTTTATTTGTTGAATTGAATGATATTCAAGTTGTTGGGAATGTGCAAAAATACTTTGTTTATGCTATGATGTTAAATAACATATAATGGTATTATCTTTTTTATTATTTATTATCTTTGTAGATGATAAAAAAACAAAAAAATTAGTGATGACAAAAATAAAAGAAATTGTATCGTATTTAGATAATTTTGCACCAAGAGTTTTAAGCGAAGATTATGATAATGTTGGTTTATTAATTGGTGATTACAATACAAATGTTTCAGGTGTGTTAATAACACTTGATGTTACAGAAGAAGTAATTGACGAAGCAATTAAACTAAAAAAAAATGTTATTGTAGCACATCACCCAATTATTTTTAGAGGAATAAAAAAAATAACCAATTCTAACGAAATAGAACGTATTATATATAAGGCGATAAAAAACGATATTGCAATTTATGCCGGACATACAAATTTTGATAATATTAAATCTGGTGTGAATGGAAAAATATGCGAGAAACTTTCTTTGCAAAATTGTAAAATTATAAGCCCTAGAAAAAATCAATTGTTAAAACTAATAACTTATGTTCCTGTATCGCATGCAGAAAAATTGCGACAATCAATTTTTGATGCTGGTGCAGGACAAATAGGAAATTACAGTAACACAAGTTTTAACTCCGAAGGAAAAGGAACTTTTTGTGCAAACCAAGAAGCTAAACCTTTTGTAGGCAAAAAAGGAAACTTGCATACAGAAAACGAAATTAAAATAGAAACAATTTTTCCTATATATAATAAAGGTAAGGTTATAACTGCGGTTATAAATAACCACCCATACGAAGAACCTGCTTACGATATTATGATGTTAGAAAACACTAACAAAGAAGTTGGTTCTGGTATGATAGGGAATTTAAAAAATGCTCTTAACGAAACAGAATTTTTAGCATTAATAAAACAAACATTTAATACAGGAGTAATAAAACATACTAAATTAAAAAACAATAAGATTAAAAAAGTTGCAGTGTGTGGTGGCTCGTGTAGTTTTTTAATAAACTCTGCCAAAAGTGCAAATGCCGATGCTTTTATAACAGCTGATATAAAATATCACGATTTTTTTGATATTGAAAACTCAATGCTATTGCTAGATATAGGGCATTATGAAAGTGAACAATACACAAAGGAAATTTTTTATGAGATACTTACAAAAAAATTTAGTAATTTTGCAATCAATTTATCAGAGGTGGATACAAATCCAATAAAATATTATTAAAATGAGTAAAAAGATGGCAGAGAAAAAAAGCATTAGTGTTGAAGAGAAATTACAAGCGTTATTTAACCTTCAAACTGTTGATACAGAAGTGGATAAAATAAAAATCCTTAGAGGGGAATTGCCATTAGAAGTTCAAGATTTAGAAGATGAAATTGCCGGTTTGCAAACTAGAATTGACAATTACAAATCTGATGTAGAAAATCTTGAAACTGCAATAAGTAACAAACATGGCGAAATTAAAGACGCTGAGGCTTTAATATCTAAATATAATGAACAACAAAAAAATGTTAGAAATAACAGAGAATACGATTCATTATCAAAAGAAATTGAATTTCAAACATTAGAAATTGAATTATCTAACAAAAGAATAAATGAATTTACAGCAGAAATTGAAGCGAAAAAAGTTGTTATTGAAGATGCTAACGCTAAATTAGAAGGAAGAAAAATTGATTTAGAAATTAAGCAAAATCAACTTGAAGAAATTATTAGTGAAACTCAAAAAGAAGAAGAAGCATTAAGTCTTAAATCTGAAGAAATTTTAAACAAAATTGAAGATAGATTAAGTGTAGCATATAAAAGAATTAGAGGTAATGCAAGAAATGGTCTTGCTGTTGCAACTGTTGAAAGAGATGCTTGTGGTGGTTGTTTTAACAAAATCCCGCCTCAACGTCAGCTTGATATCGCATCACGTAAGAAAATTATTGTATGCGAATATTGTGGTAGAATTCTTGTAGATAAGGATATTAATATTCCGATAGAAGAAGTAGAGGCTATTAGAAGAGCAGAACTAGAAGCAAAAAGAGAGAAAAAAACTAAGCGAAAAACAAGAAAAGTTAAGAAAGACTAAGCCGTGCTTGTCCTTAAACTTTAAGTAGGGTCTGCTGA
>CAZRWZ010000034.1:0-16037 GCA_964603745.1 uncultured Bacteroidaceae bacterium
TTTGTTTTTAAGACGACCAAATATAATAATAGTTGCTTTAACTAAAGCAAGAAAAACAGCTTTTTATTGTTATATTGCATATTAGAACCTGTACAAAAACAATACAAATTGATTTTCATTGCATTAGCTTTTTTGGGGTTTTTAAAGATTTAAGTGCGTAAAAGACCTTGAAAGCTTTGTTAAATGGGCTTTATAGTCCATACGGGTTTAATTTGTCTTTAGATGTTTTTATTGAAACCATTTTTGATTTGCTATCATTAATGCTTCTTGAACGGTTATTCGTTGCCCATTATTATATGCTGTTACAAAGGCATCATCAATCTTTGTTTTGTTCCATATTTGCACTCTGTGATCTCTTGCACCTTTATACATATTATATTTTCCTACAGTATATTTTATCCAACCATTATGCCTTTCAGTATTAATATTTTCGTGCATTTTTAATTTAGAAAAATATCTACGTATATTTTTTAGTTCTTTATGTCCTGCAGCTATTTGAACTTTATACGATACGGTTTTTATATTTTCTGTTTTGTCAGTAGTATTATCGGCAATATTATTATTTGTTTCGCCAACACTTGCTAACTGTTCGGTAGTTTCACTAACATTTACATTTTGAGTAATCCCATCGTTTATATAAGAGAAATCACCATTAATTTTTAAATTATTTGTGTTTGTTCCTGCGTTTGGTATTAATTTATAAGATATCAGAAATTCTTTCTTTGCAGGTAAATTCATCCATAAAAATTTGGCTGTATTGTCTTTGTATGAAAAAATTGCTCCTTCTGTGTTATCACTTATAGCTGTATATCCCGAAGGAACTGTTTCTTGTATTTTTGCAAATTGGTCGTCGGGCAAGTTGCCTTTATTAACTAATAGTTTTACAATAATTTCACCTTTTGCATTTTTATATGGTTCTTGTCTTTTAATTACCACTCCTGATTGATTTTCTGCTTGTGAGTTATTATTAGTATTGTTTGCTACGGCATTAGAAGATGGAAGTATTTTTATTTTAAATGGTTCTATGTTTGCAGATTTTTTTTCACCATCAATATAAGAGAATAAACCTGTAATTTCAAAATCTCCGCTTAAATTTTCATCAACTTTTACACTGTATTTAACTATAACTTCCTCGTCTTTAGGCAGCATAAGCCAAAAGAATTTAACTTTCTGAAACTCAAAAGAAAAATCGCTTCCTGCGGCTTCTATTACTTCTGCTGTAAAACCTGCCGGCAATTCTTGTTGAAATCTTGCAAAACCATCTGTTTCGCCTTTGTTAATTGTTACAGAAACAGTAAATTCTGTTCCGGCAACTACCTCATTTGGTGCGTCTATTGCTAGTGTAATATCCCCACTAAATAGGTTCATTATAAGAATGGCTACCAAGTTAAATACTATAAGAATATATCTAAGCATAGTTATCAAACATTTTTAGTTATATTTAGATTATAAAATAATTTATAAATTTGAAGACTATCAACAATTGTTGATAACTTTTGTTTAAAACTTGTATTCAGTGTGTATAACTACAAAAAAGTAATATTAATAAGTATTTTTGATGTTGATAATGTAGTATATAATTAACTATTTAGCTGTTGAAAACCTAATTAATCTTAGAAAAAAAGAATAATTCTTCATTTTTAACACTGTCTTTATAGAAAATATTATTCAAATCTTTTATTATTATATCGGGATTTGCAACTCCAGATTCCCAATAATCATTTCCTCCTAAAAAATTTCGCCTTTTGTTTGATAAAAATATTTTATGTGTGTAATAAGGATTAAATAATTTATATCTTTTTTCTATATTATTTAAGTCGCTTGTGTTTTTTATATCAATCATAGGAAACCAAAAATCTACATTTTTTGCTTTTGTGTACACCGATTCAAATTTCAAAGCTATACTTCCTGTTTTTTTAATATTTTTCCAAATATAATTTGCTCCTGCATCGGCATATAAATTAGCAATATAACTATCTCCACCAGGCACATACCATGTTCCTGCAATTAAACTTCCGTGTAAAACCGTTGGTTTTTTCTTGGTAATATTTTTATATTCTTTTATTTTAAGATAATTTTTTTCTACTTCTGAAAATAAGCTGTCAGCTTCTTGTTCTTTGTTAAAAAAGGCTGCAATAAATTTTATCCATTCGGCTCTGCCTAATGGATTTTGTTCTTGCCACTCTAGCATATAAACAATTGGGATACCTGTAACAACAAGCTTATCAAAAGAGGAATTGATTTTGTTCCAACCTGTTACAAAAACAATTTTTGGCTTAATTTCAACTATTTTTTCATAATCTAAACTTGTTTCATCGCCTAATTCTACAGTTTTGCCTAATTCTATATTTTTTATAATGCTCTTGTTATATATATATTGTTTTTTTGATATTCCATTAATACTATCAGCTAAATTAAGTTTAGCTAAAAACCCTATTTGCGAACCAGATAATGCAACAATTCTGTTTTTAACAACCGAAAATTCTAATTGCAGATTTTGCGATTTGTATTTTACATCATCATAAAAAATCTTGTATTTATAATATACAGAATAATTATCCCAAGGATTAAAAAGAGTTATTAATTTGTAATCATCAAAATAATCTATTTTAAATCCTTTTGCATATTTAATATTTGCAGTTTCGATTTTTGTAATATCATTAATATCTTTATTGATATTGGTGCAAGAATATACTAAAACTAAAGTAATAAGTAATAATTTAAGATAAGTTTTCATGCAATTTTAAAAAGGGGTGTTTGTATCTGTAAATTCATTAGGAGAGTCAAACCCATCATCTGTTGCCGTAGCATCGTTATTGTTTAATTTTGACGAAACTGTTGTTACTGATAAATCTCCATCAAGAGATAAGCTGTCCCAGTCGCTAAATTCTGTATATTCCTTTTTAAATTTAAGTTTAACTGTTCCTGTTTCGCCATTTCTATGCTTTGCAATTATAAGCTCTGCAAGGTTTCTAGTGTCTTCGCCGTCGGCATTTTCGGTTAAACCATAATACTCTGGTCTGTGTATAAACATCACCATATCAGCATCTTGTTCAATTGCTCCAGATTCACGTAAGTCTGAAAGTTGTGGTTTTTTGTCGCCTCCACGCATTTCAACCGAACGGTTTAATTGAGAGAGAGTTATAACAGGAACATTAAATTCTTTTGCCATAGCTTTAAGCGATCTTGAAATCATACTTACTTCCTGTTCTCTGTTTCCTGATTTATCTGAGCCACGCATAAGTTGCAGATAATCAATCATTACAATGTCTATCTGATATTGTGATTTTAATCTACGTATTTTTGCTCGCAATTCAAAAATAGATAAAGCTGGCGTGTCATCAATAAAAATAGGTGATTTTTGCAGTCCTTCAATTTTTTCTTCTAACTGTTTCCATTCCCATTTTTCTAAACGTCCGTTTTTTATTTTTTTGTGGTCGAGATGTGTTGTGCTAACAATCATTCTGTTAACTAACTGAACCGACGACATTTCTAAAGAGAAAAAAGCTACACCAAGATTGTGATGAACTGCCATGTTTCGGGTCATAGATAAAATAAAAGCTGTTTTACCCATCGCAGGACGTGCTGCAATTATCACTAAATCAGATTTTTGCCAGCCCGAAGTTACCTTGTCTAAATCTGTAAACCCCGAAGCTAAACCACTAAGTCCGTCATCTCTTTTTGAGGCTTCTGAGATTAATTCAAGAGCTTCGTCTATAATTACATTAATAGGCTGAGTTTCTTTTTTATCAATGCCTTGAGCAATATCAAATATTTCTTTTTCGGCAAAGTTTAGTAAATCTGAAACATCTTCGCTGTCTTCAAAAGAGCGTTCTTGTATTTCGGAAGATATTCTAATTAATTCGCGTTGAATGAATTTTTGATTGATAATTCGGGCGTGATATTCGGCATGAGCACCAGAACCAACAGATTTTGTTAGATTTGCAATGTATGCCGGACCTCCAATTTCTTCAACTTTATTGTTTTTTCGTAATTGTTCCATTACGGTAACCATATCAACCGATTCGGCATTTACGGCTAATTGTTTTATGGCAGAAAAAATAATTCCGTTACTTTCTTTGTAGAACATTTTTTCGTCTAAAATGTCAGCTATTTTATAGTAAACATCTTTTTCGAGCATTGCTGCTCCAAGCACTAACTCTTCAAATTCAACAGCTTGTGGTGGCAATGTCCCCATCTCTGCATTTAGTTTGCTGTAAACGCTTTTAACCGCACTACTCTTTTTTGCCATAATCAATATTTTGATTACAAAAGTATCAAATCAAAGATGCTTTTATCAGAAAAAGAAGTTTTGTTTTAAACAAAGTGCAAAAAGCTTTATTAACAAAATGTGAATTAGCTTAAAACAAGACAAATGCTATCAGTAGGGTTATTAGAGCAAACTTATATTTTGTGTTTGCTAATTTTTTAATAAGTCATCTATTTTCTCAAGTTGATCGATGGTTTCATCAAGAAAAAATGTAATTTCAGGAATAATTCTGACACTGTTTTTTATTCTTTTTCCTAAATCGTATCTAAAAGTAGAGGTTTCTTTTTTAACTAATTCTAAAACTTCATTTTTACTTTTTGATGTTGCAAAAACGCTTAAAAAAACTTTGGCATACGAAAGATCGGGGCTTATTCTTACTTCGGTAACAGTAATCATTGCACCACCAAAAGACGAAAACCCTTTTAGTTGAAATAATTCAGCCAAATTTGTTAAAATTAATTTTGATATTTTATTTTGCCTTACACTTTGACCTTCCATTATTCTAACCCTTCTTTCATTTCTATTAAATCTTGTTTTATTAGTTTCAATTTTTCAATTATCTCAAAATAATGTTTAGTGTCGTCTAAATTCTCTTTAAGTTTTAGTTTAGCACCATTCAAAGTCATTCCTTTTTCTTTTACTAGATGATATATTAGATGTAGATTTTTTAAATCTTCTTTAGTAAAAAATCTATTTCCTTTTTTATTTTTTTTTGGTTTAAGTATATCAAATTCGTTTTCCCAATATCTTATATGCGAAGTGTTTAACCCAAATATTTCTGCCACTTCTCCAATCGAATAGTATATTTTCTCTATTTTGGGAGCTTTGTATGGCATGTCAAAAAAAAAATTAATCTATTGATTGTCCACCTTCGTGAGATGATTTGTAAATCATTTCTTCGTATTGTTCTGGTGTTATATCATTAGAAAAGAAATTAATTGGATTGATAGGGTGGTTATTTTTTCTAACTTCGTAATGCAAATGAGGACCGGTTGATGTTCCTGTATTTCCAACCAAGCCAACAATAGTTCCACGTTTTACTTTTTGACCTTCTTTAACAATAATTTTACTCATATGAGCATAAAGGGTTTTATAACCATATCCATGATCGATAACTATACTGTTTCCATAACCATTAATAGAATGTTTCACTTCTATAACAACACCATCGCCTGCTGCATATATATTTGTACCACGAGGTGAAGTAAAATCCATGCCTTCGTGCATTCTCATATATTTTAATATAGGATGAAATCTCATTCCAAAAAACGAACCAATTCTAGTAAGATCATCAATATCAATAGGCATTATGGCAGGAATTGATGCTAACATTTTTTCTTTATTTTTGGCTAATTCTAAAACTTCATCGTAAGATTTAGATTGGATATACATTTTTTTAGAAATTTTATCTATTTTTTTTGCGGTATTAATTACTGCTCCTGAATTTTCAAAACCTTCTAGGTCTTCGTATCTATCAACACCACCAATACCTGCTTCTCTTACTTCGTTTGGAATTGGCTCGGCTTCAAAAATTGTTCTATAAAGGTTATCATCTCTATATTCTAAATCTTTTAATACTTTATCAAGATTTTCTACTTTGTTTGAAAGCACCTGATATTGCGATAATAATTGTTTGTTTTCACGTTTTAAAGCTAACTCTTTTGGAGAATCAAATACCGAAAAGAAAAGAACCACAAGAATTACTCCTGTAAATAAACTCCCAAGAAAATGAGGTAATAGTCCTATAAGCTTTTCAATAAAATTTTTCTCAATTTTATTAAAACTTAAATTCTCGGCATCAAATTTATATTTCCCTTTACCCATAAAACTTACTTTTTCTACATATTTTTGCAGACTTAACACAAAATATACATTTTAAAAAGGCAAAATTAATTATTTATTCTAATTTTGCAATATTAAATAAGATTAATTTTAGTGGTATTAACAAGTAATTAACATAAAGCTAACAGTTAAGTTAGCAATATAACTGTCTTAAAACCCCGTAGTTATTAACGTATAAGTAATGGGGTTTTAGTAAAAATATTAATAATATGGAATCGAATAAATTAAGAGAAGCATTTCTCAATTTCTTTAAATCAAAAAATCATAAAATAGTAGGTTCTGCACCCTTGGTAATTAAAAACGATCCTACATTAATGTTTACAAATGCAGGAATGAACCAATTTAAAGATATGTTTTTAGGTTATTCTGAAAAAAAACATACACGAATTGCCGATAGCCAAAAATGTTTAAGAGTATCGGGTAAACATAACGATTTAGAAGAAGTTGGTCATGATACATATCATCATACAATGTTCGAAATGCTTGGCAATTGGTCGTTTGGCGATTACTACAAAAAAGAAGCTATTGAATGGGCATGGGAATTTTTACACGATGTGCTAAAAATAGATAAAGATAGGCTTTATGCAACTGTTTTTGAAGGCGACAAAAAAGATGGTACAACAAAAGACATGGAAGCTTATAATTTATGGAAACAATTTTTACCTGAGAATCAGATATTAGACGGCAACAAGAAAGATAATTTTTGGGAAATGGGAGAACAAGGTCCTTGTGGAGGTTGCTCCGAAGTTCATGTTGATATTAGACCCAATGAAGAAAGAAAACAAATTAAAGGTGAAAATTTAATAAATAAAGACCACCCCGAAGTTATTGAAATTTGGAATTTAGTTTTTATTGAATATAACAGAAAAGCTAATGGACAATTAGAACAGTTACCCGAAAAACACATTGATACAGGTATGGGTTTTGAACGTCTTTGTATGGTAACACAAGGGGTTCGTTCTAACTACGATACAGATAATTTTCAAGTTTTAATTTCGGAACTTTGTAAAATTTCTGGGCAAAAATATGGCAAAAAAGATGAAACGGATATTGCACTTAGGGTAATTTCTGACCATTTGCGTGCTGTTGCATTTTCAATTGCCGATGGACAATTGCCATCTAACAATGGTGCAGGATACGTAATTCGTAGGATTTTACGACGTGCTATTCGATACGGATATACTTTTTTAGGAATGAAATCGGCATTTATATATAAAATGTTACCTGCTCTTCAAAATATTATGGCAGAAGCTTATCCCGAATTAATTAAAGAAGCTAAAATAATTACTAAAGTTATTCAAGAGGAGGAAAATTCGTTTTTTAGAACCCTTGAAACAGGAATTAAATTGCTAGATAATATTATGCAAAAATGCAAAGCAGACAATATAAATATTATTGATGGTAAAATAGCTTTTGAACTGTACGATACTTACGGTTTTCCTTACGATTTAAGTGAGTTAATAGCAAGAGAAAATAATTTAAATATTGATGAAGAAGGGTATAAAGCAGCTTTGTCGGAACAAAAAAATCGTTCT
Organism: uncultured Bacteroidaceae bacterium; assembly: GCA_964603745.1. Classification (GTDB taxonomy): domain Bacteria; phylum Bacteroidota; class Bacteroidia; order Bacteroidales; family JAFGXI01; genus CAZRWZ01. The sequence goes on from CAZRWZ010000034.1 coordinate 7,648, forward strand.
AAAAAAGCTGGGGAAATTAGCACAAGCGATTGGACTGAGCTAAATAATAGTAATAATAAATCTGAATTTACAGGATATAAAAATTTAGAAGAAAAAATTAAGATTACAAAATACAGAAAAGTAAGTCAAAAAGGTAAAGATTTATATCAATTAATTTTTAATAAAACTCCATTTTATGCCGAAAGCGGGGGGCAAGTTGGCGACAAAGGTTTGATTATTAATTCCGAAAATAAAGAGTATAAAATCATTAATACTATAAAGGAAAATAATTTACCAATTCATATTTGTAACGAATTACCTAATAATTTAGATAACGAATTTACTGCAAAAGTTTTTGATACTGTAAGAAAAAATATAGAAAATAATCATACAGCTACTCATCTGCTTCATCATGCCTTACGCAAAGTTTTAGGCTCGCATGTAGAACAAAAAGGTTCGCTTGTAAATGCCGATGGCTTACGTTTCGATTTTTCTCATTTCGAAAAACTTAGCGATGAAGAAATTGAAAAAGTTGAGAAAATTGTAAATAAAGAAATAAGATTAAACCACTCGCAAATTTGCAAAGAAACATCTATGAACGAAGCTAAAGAAATTGGAGCAATAGCTCTTTTTGGCGAAAAATATGGCGATAAAGTAAGACTTGTAAAATTTGGTAACTCAGTAGAACTTTGTGGCGGAACACATGTATCATCAACAGGAAATATAGGATTGTTTAAAATAACAAGCGAAAGTGCTATTGCTGCGGGTATTCGTAGAATAGAGGCAATTACAGGCGAAAAAGCTGAAGATTCTGCAAGAAAAGATTCTTTAGAATTAAAACAGATAAGCTCTTTGCTAAATAATTCTAAAAAAGTTTTTGAAAATGTTGAAAAACTTATTGAAGAAAAAAATATTTTGGTAAAAGAAATTGAAAAATTTCAAAAAGAAAAAACTAAACAGATAAAAACAGACTTATTAAATTCTGTTGAGAACATAGAACACACAAATTTTATAAGTGCAAAAATTGAAATAGACAATGCAAATTCGTTAAAAGATTTAGCATTTCAACTAAAAGGCGAAGTTGATAACTTAATACTTATAATTGGTGCTAATATAAAAGAAAAACCACAGTTATTAATAATGATTTCGGATAATATTGTTGCCAAAAAACAACTTGATGCAGGAAAAATTGTTAGAGAAGCTGCAAAAGAAATAAAAGGTGGTGGTGGGGGACAAAAATTCTTTGCAACTGCAGGAGGTAAAGATATTTCTGGTTTAGATGCTGCTATAATAAAAGCAAAAGAACAAATTTTTTAAGAAAAAATAAATCCGCATAAATTCTCTAAAAGCTATGTGGTTTGTATAGATGAATAAATCTTGTCTAAACCCTTGAAGAAAGGGAGTTTTGGCAATTCTAAAAACTTAAAAAATAAATAAAGTGTGAGTTTGCCTTGTAATAAATTTAATAGAACAAACTTTTTTTTTATATTTGCACGGAAAAATATTATTTAATGCAATATTCTAAATCTAAAATATTTCTATTATTATTTCTATTATTAATTTCTACTCTTGGCTATTCGCAGCGTTCGGCAAGATGGAAGCGAATGAGATATGAGATTTTTTATGGATTAGGGGCAACTAATTTTATGGGAGAACTTGGTGGAGCCAATAAAATGGGAACTAATTTTGCACGTGATTTTGAAGTCTCAATGACAAGACCAGCTCTAAGCTTAGGTTTTAGATATAAAATATTAGAAACACTTTCTACAAAAGCAATGCTAAGCTATGGGTTTCTTAGAGGCGATGACAAAACAACCACAGACCCTGCACGAGCAAACAGAAATTTAAGTTTTTATTCCCCAATTACAGAATTTTCATTAACAGGCGAATATCATATTATAAAAGAAAGAGTTGGACATCGCTATAACCTAAAAAGAGTTAGAGGCGTTAGAGGATTTAAAGTGAATATATACATTTTTGGAGGAGTTTCTTTGTTTTGGTTTAATCCAAAAGGTAAAGATGCAAATGGAAATTGGCATAGTTTACAGCCATTAGGAACCGAAGGGCAAGGAATTATCCCAACAAGAGAAAAATATAATCGATTACAAGTTGCAATACCGTTTGGTATTGGCTTTAAATACGGACTTGATAGAAAATGGAGTATAGGTTTAGAACTTGGCTTTAGAAAAACTTTTACAGATTATATTGACGATGTAAGTACAACCTATTACAATAATGATATTATAAAATCTGAAAGGGGCGATTTAGCAGCTTATTTAGCCGACCCTTCAAGTGGCGATAACCCCAATTGGACAATTGGTGGAGAGCAAAGAGGAGATCCAAATGACAACGATAGTTATATGATTTTTATTATTAATTTAACGTATAAATTAAGAACAAATAGAAAAGGTTTGCCAAAGTTCTAAATTATTTATACATTAGCGAGTTGAAATATTTATGGTATGAAAAAAATATATTTAATAACAATAGTATTGCTTTTAGCAACAGCTTTTAATACTAAAGCTCAAAAGTGGAAGCGTGTAAGATACGAGGTTTTATACGGATTAGGTGCTAGTAATGCAATGACAGATTTAGGCGGAGCCAATGAAGACGGAAGGCATATGATAAAGGATTTTGAGTTTTCAACAATAAGACCTGTTGCATATGTTGGTGCCAGATATAAAATAAAAGAAGCATTAGCAGTTAAATTAACAATGTCTTTCACTTATGTTACCGGAGATGATGCTTTAACCAAATCCGAAGGAAGAAAAAACAGAAATGTTAGTTTTTCGTCTCCTTTATTTGAAACAGCTCTGCAAGCAGAATTTTCTATCATAAAAGAAAAATTTGGAAACCGATACACATTTTCTAATATGAGAAAATTTAAGTTGACAAATGTTAACACGTATCTTTTTGCAGGTGTGGGTGGTTTCTTTTTTAATCCAACAACAATTAATCAAGATTACCCTTCAAATAAAAACGAAAGTTTTGGAAAAATGAGTGTTGCTTTTCCTTTGGGAATAGGATTTAAATACGGAATAAATAGAAAATTATCTTTTGGAATGGAAATAGGTCCTCGTTTTACATTAACCGACTATCTTGACGGATTTTCTGATGTTAATTCAAAAGCTAATGATTCTTATATGTTCTTACTTTTTAATTTAAATTATAAATTAAGAACTGCTCGTAGTGGTTTCCCAAGATTTTAGAAGTACAATAAACATTAGGGAAATACGTTTACTTAGAAATTTTGGTTAATGAAAAAAATCATTTTAATTATTATCCTTGTATGGGGTTCATTGAATTTGTATTCGCAAAAATCAATGGATCTTGGTTTTTTTGGTGGAGGTAGTTATTATCAAGGAGATTTAAATAAAAGCAAACTGTTTTATCAAATGAATTTAGCAGGAGGAGCTTTTTTACGTTATAATTTTAACAAAAGATGGTCTACTCGTGGTAATATTTATGCAGGAAGACTTTCTGCCGATGATAAGGATTTTGATAATAAATATCAACAAACAAGAGCTTTTGAGTTTAGCACGCTATTTTTTGAATTAACAGGACAAATGGAATTTAATTTTTTACCATACACCATAGGTAATGACAAAACACCTTACACTCCATACATAGCATTTGGTTTATCCGGAATATTAATTCCAGAAGCTATAAATCCAATACAATTAGGAATACCAATGTCTGTTGGTGTAAAATTTAACTTAAATGCAAATTTAGGTATGGGAATAGCATGGAGCTATAGAAAAACCTTTACCGACGGTATTGATAGAGTTACAAACTATGAAAGCATAACAGAAAACCCTGATGCTAGTAAAGTATACAGCAAACAGGCAGGATATAGAAATGACAATGACTGGTATTCAATTATTGGAGTATTCATAACATTTAAAATATCACCCAATAAACATAAATGTCATACATATTCGTATTAAATTATGATTGATAAAAATAATCTGGATAAAGAAAAGATACCTAAACACATTGCCATAATAATGGATGGTAATGGCAGATGGGCAAAAAAACATGGGAATGAACGAATATTTGGACATAAACATGGAGTAAAATCAGTAAAAAAAGTAGTCGAAATTTCGGCAGAATTAGGCGTAGGATTTTTAACATTATACGCTTTTTCTACAGAAAATTGGAAAAGACCAAAATATGAAGTAGATGCTTTGATGTCTATTCTTGTAAATTCTCTACATTCAGAAATTGATTTATTAAATGATAATAATATAGTTTTAGGAACTATAGGAGATACCGAAAGTTTACCTAAAGATGTTCAAAACGAGCTAAGTGAAGCAATAGAAGCAACCTCTAACAATACAGGATTAAAGTTAATAATTGCATTAAGTTATAGCTCTCGTTGGGAAATAATAAGAGCTGTAAAAAATATAGCAAGAGACGTAAGTAAAAAAAATATTTTAGTAGATGAAATAAATGATGATTTATTTAAACAATATCTATGCACAAGTAATATCCCTGATCCAGAATTGATTATAAGAACAAGTGGAGAGAAAAGAATAAGCAACTTTTTATTATGGCAAATTTCTTATTCAGAATTTTATTTTACAGAAAAGTTATGGCCAGATTTTGGCAAAGATGATTTAATAAATGCTATCTTTGAATTTCAAAATAGAGAGAGAAGATTTGGTAAAACAGGAGATCAAGTAAAAAGTAAGTAGGTTATGATAAAGAAGGCATTTTTAGTATTCTTATTTTCAATATTAATAACATTCTCTTATGCACAAGTAGGGCTAAATAGCAATACAGGTATTAGTTATACTATGCCTAAAGAGTATGAAATTGGAGGAATTACAGTATCTGGAATAAAATATCTTGATGAAACAGCATTAATTAGCTTGTCGGGTTTAGCTGTCGGAGATAAAATTCAAGTACCTGGCGAAGAGGTTACAAAAGCAATAGAAAAACTATGGAAACAAGGACTTTTTTCAGATGTTAAAATAAAAGCAGTTAAATATGTTGGAAACACTATTTTTCTAAATATATATCTACAAGAACGACCAAGACTATCTAAATTTGCATTTAGAGGAGTAAAAAAATCTGAAGCTGATGATTTACGTGAAGATTTAAAACTTATTAAAGGCATGCAAGTTACAGATAATATTGTAAATACATCTAAATATAAAATTAGAAATTATTTTATTGATAAAGGATATTATAATTGCGAAGTAGATATTGTTCAAAAAGACGATACAACTTTATTAAATAATATCATTTTAGTATTTAATATTAAGAAAAAAAACAAGGTAAAAATAAAAGAAATAATTTTTGAAGGCAACAATCAAACAAAAATGCAAAAAAATCTTTTGATTTTTGAAACAGAAGTACCCGTAGTAAGTGCTAAAAAAATGAGGCATTTAATGAAAGATACAAAACAAAAAAGTGTATCACATATTTTTAAAACATCAAAATTTATAGAAAGCAACTATAAAACCGACAAACAAAAAATTATAGCACGCTATAACTCTTTAGGTTATAGAGACGCTCAAATAGTTGAAGACTCTGTGTATAGAGTTGATGACGAACTATTAGGAATTTATATAAAAATAGAAGAAGGCAAAAAATATTACTTTGGAGATATTACTTGGGTTGGCAACTCAAAATACCCTTCATCATTATTATCTAGGGCATTAGAAATTAAACATGGAGATATATATAACCAAGAATTTTTAGATAACAGGCTTTTTGTTGATGAAAACAGTGTTAGTTCAATTTATTTAGATAATGGATATTTATTTTTCTCGGTAACACCAGTTGAAACATCAGTTGATGGAGATACAATAAATATTGAAATGCGAGTTTACGAAGGCAAACAAGCAAGAATAAAAAATGTTACTATTATAGGCAATACAAAAACACATGAACATGTAATTCGTAGAGAAATTAGAACAAAACCTGGTCAATTATTTTCTCGTTCCGATATAATTAGAACACAAAGAGAACTTGCTCAGTTGGGTTATTTTAATCCAGAAAAACTAAATGTAAACCCAAAACCAAATCCGGTAGACGGAACAGTAGATTTAGAATATATTGTTGAAGAAAAACCATCAGATCAGATTGAACTTTCAGGCGGTTGGGGAGCTCAAATGATTGTAGGTACTTTAGGCTTGTCGTTTAATAACTTCTCTTTAAGAAATTTCTTTAAAGGTTCTGCATGGACACCACTACCTTCTGGCGATGGACAAAAATTAAGTCTAAGAGCACAAACCAATGGTATTTATTATCAGGCATATAGTATGTCGTTTGTAGAGCCATGGTTAGGTGGAAAAAAACCCAATTCACTAACAACCACTTTCTATCATAATATATACACAAACGGTAGAAAAGCAACGGATCCCGGTAGAGAATCTATGTCAATTACAGGAGTGTCAGTTGGACTTGGTCGTAGATTAAAATGGCCTGATGATTTTTTCTCCTTATATAATGAACTAAGCTATCAACTATACAATTTAAATCATTATAATTATCAAGCATTATTTAAATTTACTGATGGAATTGCAAATAATATCAGTTTTAAAACTGTTTTGATGAGAAATTCTGTTGATCAACCTATTTATCCACGTAGAGGAAATATGTTTTCTATTTCTTTACAGTTAACACCACCATATTCAATATTTAATGGAAAAGACTACACAACAATGGAAGATAAAGAAAGATATAAATTTGTTGAGTATCATAAATGGAAGTTTAATGCAGCGTGGTATCAAAGTATTGTAGGTAATTTAGTTGTAACAGCACGTGCCGAAATAGGTATATTAGGTATTTATAATCATGAAGTTGGACCATCTCCTTTCGAAGGTTTTAATGTAGGCGGTGATGGTTTAATGAGTTATAATATTTCGGGAACAGAAACTATTGCTCTTAGAGGATATTCAAACGGTTCGTTAACTCCGGTACAAGGCGGTAATGCATACACAAAATACACTTTAGAATTACGTTATCCATTATCATTAAACCCTAGTGCAACTCTTTATGGACTAGCATTTTTAGAGGCAGGAAACGCATGGTATAAATTTAGTGAAATAAACCCATTTGCAGCATATAGAGCAGCTGGTGTTGGGGTTAGAATTTTCTTGCCAATGTTTGGTAAACTTGGAGTTGATTGGGGATATGGATTTGACCCTATTTACGGCAAACCAACAGCCGCAGGAAGTCAGTTCCATTTTATTATTGGACAAAATTTTTAATTTAGCACGAAATTTGATTTAACATATAATAAATTTAAAACTTTGAAATTATGAAAAAAATATTTTTATTACTAGTATTTGCTTTTACAATAAGTTTGGGATTTTCGCAAAGATATGCATATGTTGATACAGAATATATCTTAAAAAATATTCCTGCTTATTCTGCTGCACAAGAACAACTCGACAATTTAGCCGTAGAGTGGCAAAAAGAAATAGAAGATATTTATTCTCAAATAGATAAAATGTACAAAGATTTTCAGGCAGAAAAAGTTCTTTTAACAGAAGAAATGAGAACAAAAAGAGAAAAAACAATAATAGATAAAGAAAAAGAAGCAAAAAAAATTCAAAAACAATATTTTGGTGCCGAAGGCGAACTTTATAAAAAAAGGCAAGAACTTATCAAACCAATACAAGATGATATTTTTAATACAGTTAAAGAAATTGCTTCTGAAGGAAATTATGCTGTAATATTCGATACTGCGGGTAATATGTCAATGCTTTATACCGATCCTAAGTATGACAAAAGTGATGAGGTATTAGAAAAATTAGGTTACAAGAATTAAAATCTTGTATAAACTTTAAAAAAACCCTTCAAGAAAATTCTTGAAGGGTTTTTTTATTAAAATCAAGTTGCTATTTTTACAAAATGTTTAATAACGAATATTTTATGAAAGAAGCATTGAAAGAAGCACACAAAGCTTTTGATGCAGATGAGGTGCCTGTTGGTGCTGTGGTTGTTTGTAATAATACAATTATTTCTAGAGCATATAATCAAACAGAATTATTAAAAGATGTTACTGCACATGCCGAAATTTTAGCAATTACAGGTGCTCAAGAATATTTACAAAGTAAGTATCTTAATGAGTGTGAATTATATGTTACCTTAGAGCCCTGCATTATGTGTGCTGGAGCATCGTATTGGGCTCGATTTAAAAAAGTAGTTTACGGAGCTTATGACGAGAAACGGGGGTATAACAGACTTAAAAGTCAAATTCTTCACCCTAAAACAGAAATTGTTTCGGGTGTTTTAGAAACGCAATGTTCGGTAATTTTACAAGATTTTTTTCAAAAGAAGAGAGAATAATACCATTGGTATTAAACTTGCCGGTATTCTAAAACAAACTCATTACAAGATTAGTGCATAGTGGTTTAGTTTAACTTTGTACAAATAAGAATAAAATTTAATTA
>CAZRWZ010000035.1:0-15663 GCA_964603745.1 uncultured Bacteroidaceae bacterium
TTCAGAATATAAAAATCTAATACACCTCAGAGCTTTTCAGCAGACCCTAATTAGCCATGGAACAATAGAACAATTTAACAATATAACAGTTTAACAATAGAACAGTTTAACAATATAACATTAGTACGACAAAAAAACCTCAAGGTGTTGTAGTATTTTGAGTAGTTTATTTCCATTTTGGTTTCAGAAATAAGCTAAAACTAGCAATGCTGATTATGTAAATAGGGTAAATAAAAAAAAGAATTGGAAATAATGCAATTAGTTCTTGTTGGTTAAAATGTTTTGAGTAGATAAAAAGAGCTATAAATTCTGTAAAAAATTTAATGATTACAGCACTTAAAATAAAAAATATATTATTGCTATAAACGTAGCTTATTGAAATAATAACAATTGAGATATTTGATAAAAAAGAAAGTAAACCTGTTAATATTATTTCTATATCTTTCATTTTTTTAGTTTTCCCTGCCCATCTAATTCTTTGGTTGATTAAAGATTTTATGTTTTTTTCGGCATTTGTTTTTACAATATTATTTGTGTCTTTTATATATTTTATAGAGTTTGGATATTCCTTTTTCACTTTTTCGAGAAAAAACATATCGTCGCCAGATGCAATATTATTTATGCTTTCAACGAAAGTTTGTTTAAGCTGCTTTCTGTAAGCAAGGTTTGCACCACTTATTAATATAGGGTGCTTTATCATTGCTGTTGAAGCTGCAATTCCTGATAAACTTATTAATTCTAGACTTTGTAGTTTTGCAAAAAAACTATTATGCTCAAAAACTACAGACCCAAAGGATAGTAGTGTTTTTTCATCACTAAAACTATTAACTATAGAGTTTACCCAGTTTTTGTTTAAACTAACATCTGCATCAGTATGTATAATGATTTCGGCTGTAGATTGTTGAACACCAAGTTTTAATGCGTTTTTTTTGCCCTGTTCTTTTGAAAACACACACTTTATATATTGATATTTTTGTGTAAATTTTTTAATTATTTCATTGCCTGCATCTGTTGAATTATCATCAATAAAAATAATTTCTAAATTTTCTTTCGGATAGCTTTGGTTTATTAAATTGTTTAATAAAGATTTAAGATTGTGTGCTTCGTTTTTAAAAGGTATTAAAATAGAAACTGTTTTGTCTTGTTTTTTAGAGTAGGTATCATTTTTTGTAATAGAAAAACTTACAGCAAAATATAAAATGCTAAAACAATAAATAAATATAATAAGGTAAAATACAATCAAGTTTTTTTATGTAAAGATATGTAAATTTATGCTTTTATTCCCATTATGCAAACATCATCAATTTGTTCTAAATCTCCCATCCAATCAACAATAGTGTCGTTTAATTTATTGTGTTGGGTGTTCATTGGTAGATTACTGTTGTGTAATAGCAATTCTTTAAAAGGTTTGTATTTAAATTTTTTGCCTTTTGGTCCACCAAATTGGTCAGGAAATCCGTCTGACGACATATACAGAACATCTCCTTCGCTTAATGTAAATTCGTGAGATGTAAACCTATCCATTTTTTCATAAATGGCAATAGGCATTTTATCGGGTTTAATTTCGTATAATTTTTTTGTGCAAGTTTCCGATTCTAATATTTTAATTTCGGCTGTTTCGCAAACAAATTCGTTAGAGCTAATTATATATAATGGATTGTTTGCACCTGCATATTTTGTGGTTTTTGTATCGTGGTTATAGCTTATTAGAGCCATATCCATGCCGTCTTTTTGCTCACCGGAAACTCCTTTTTGTTGTAAAGCATTTATAATTTCTTTACGCAATTTTCTAAGTATTACAGAAGGTTCGGTAATATACTCTTTTACAACAATTTCTTTTAATAAAGACATTCCTAACATACTCATAAATGCACCGGGTACACCATGACCGGTACAATCGGCAACCGTAATTACTGTGTGATTTTCTACGCTTGCAAACCAATAAAAATCTCCACTTACAACATCTTTTGGTCTAAAAAGAACAAAGCTGTCGGCAAAAACATCTTTTAATATTTCAATTTTTGGTAGGGTAGAGGTTTGGATACGTTTTGCATAACGAATACTATTTGTAACCTCTTTATGAATTTCTTCTAGCTCTTCTTTTTGGGTGTAAACCATATTTCTTTGAGCTTCAATTTCGTCTTTTTGTTGAATTATTTCTTCGTTTAGTTGCGATAGTTTTTCGTTTTTATCTAAAATTTCGGTTTTCTGAACTTCTAATAATTCATTAGCTTGTTTCTTTTGACGATAACCTCTTAAAATAGTAATGGCGATAATTATTAAGAAAATAATTCCAATAATTAATACAATAACAAAGTTGCGTTGTTTTTCTTCTTTTGCTTTTTGTTTTGTTCTGTAAATTTGGTTTTCTTTTTCTTTTTTATCGTAGTTATACCGCTTCTCGTTTTGCGAATATGCATTTGCAATTTCTTTGCTATAGATTTCTTTTCTTAAAGAATCGTATCTATAATAGCTTATTAATGCTTTTTTATATTTTTTATCGCTTTCATATATAAAAGCTTGTTCTTCATATAATTCAACTAGTAGCGATTTGTAATCTTTTTCAGTTGCAATATCTAAAGCATCATTAATATTTTTTAGTGCTAAGTCTAGTTTTTTCTGTTTTTCGTAGATTCTAGCAATATTATAAAGAGTAGAAGTCACACCATTATAGTCTGACATTGCTTGTTTTATTTTTAAAGCTCTATTGTAATAATCTAATGCTTTATTGTAGTCTTCTTTTTCAATATAAAGATTACCTATGTTGTTTAATTTAAAGCCTATACCCGTGCTATCTTTAATATCTTCTGATATTTTTAAAGCATCTTCGTAAAAATATAAAGCTGTATCTAAATTTTTATATTCGTTTTCGAGATACACATTTCCTAGATTAGACAAAATAGCTGAGATACCTCTTTTATAATCAATTTTTTTGACAATTTTTAAGGCTTTTTCCCAATATTCAATAGCACCTTCGTAATTTTTCTGTGCAAAATAAACAGAGCCAATACTATTTAGTGTTCTTGCTTTTTCAACATCAGTACCAATTTCTTCTACTATGCTATATGCTTTTAAATAATATTCTCCTGCCGATTTGTAATCTCCCGAAACTTCGTAAGCATACCCCTTTTTATTGTAAATACCTATAAGCTGTTTGTTTGCATTTTCTTGTTTGTAATATTTTTCTGCTATATTAAAATAAGAAATTGCCTTTTCTTGAAATCCAAGTTGATTATACAAGGACCCAATATTTAAATTACTTTTTGCAATTAAAGAATTATCACCATTTAATTCGGCTACTTCCATAGCTTTTTCTGCATAAATTAAAGCCGTATCAATATTTTCAATATTTTCAGATAACTGAATAAGTATATCAATTTTAGAAGAATCTGCTTTTGATTTTTTTAGCAAATTAATTAAACTATCGTTCTGCCCATAAGCAAAAACAGATAAAAAAAGCACGATTAATAATATGTTGTTTTTTATTTTCCCCATTTAAAAAAATACATTAAACTATTACAAAAATAGTTTAATAATTATCAATCTCAAACATACATTAATTTTTTTTATAAAAGCTTAATAAGAAAAAAATAAAAATAAAAAGCAGAAAACTCTAAAAGCTATATAATTTTGGATATATCAATAGAAGAAATATTATTTACTAAAAGAAATATTAATCTTTAAAAAATTATAATAATATTTTTTTTATTCATTTAATTTTAAGAAATTTGGCTAAAATTTAAGATTTACAATAATTAAAAAAAAAATAATGAAAAATATATTTAAATTATTTGTGCTATCGTTAATTGGAGCAAGCCTAATTTTAAGTTCATGCAAAAAAGAAAGAAGTGATGATACCACCACCCCTTCAACACCTAGTGATTATACTATAACAACAGTTGTGGGAATGGTTTATGATCAAAACCATGATGTTTTAAGTGATGTAGAAATTTCGCTTGGAAACAAAACATTAACAACCAATAGTGATGGGTCTTTTATATTTAACTCCGTAACTGTAAATAAAGATAGGTTTTTAGCAAAATTTAAAAAAGCAAATTATTTTGAAACCGTAAAAACAGAAAAAACAATTGCCGGAGGAATTACTCAATTAAACGTAGCGATGATTCTTAAAAGCACCTCGTCAAGTATAAGTTTCTTACCCGAAAATGGAGGTGATATTGATATGTTTGGCGAAGGCAAAATACATTTTCCTGCCGGATTATCATACGTTGATGAGAACAACAATCCATACACTGGTAATATTACTGTAAATGCAAAATATTTAGATGCATCTAATTTAGAGTATTCAAGATTTGCCCCTGGTGGAGATCAGTTTGGAATATTAACATCTAATAACAACCCAGACCAAGCCGAAAAGGTTTATTTAATGTCAATAGGTGGAATGTTAATAGAATTAAGTAATGATAATGGAGACTTATTAAATTTAGCTAATGATAACGATTCCTTAGTTAAAATAGAAACAGTTATTCCATCATTATTTGTATCCATAGCTCCAGATACAATAGACAATTGGTATACCGGTGATAATTTGGCCTATGCCTCAAACGAAGGTTCCGGTAGAAAAGAAGGTGGAAAATACATCTCTCAAGTTGAACATTTTTCTTATTGGAGTATGCAAATCCCTTACACTGGTTCGGCAACAATAAAAGGAACAGTTTCAGATGTTTCAGGAAATCCTGTGTCAGGAGTTAGGGTTAATGTTGGGCAAAGCTATGCCGTAACAGATAATAACGGACATTACTCAAGAGTTGTTCCTGCAGGAATACCTGGTTTTATAGTTCAAGTATTATCTACCGATTATAATAATTTCAGTTCTAATCAAGTTACGCAAGCAGGACTTGCCGATGGCGAAACAAGTATTGTAGATTTAGTTATTAATATACCTTCTGGAGATATGATAGCAGTAACAGGAACACTTGTTGGTTGCAACGGTCAATCGCTTGCAGGAAAGGTACTTATGCAAAATGGTTCTTACACCACCCAAACATATACTCAAAATGGTTCATTTAGATTGCTAATTCCTGTTGGTATACCAAGTATAGCTATACAATGCCAAGTTGGAGATAACACAAAAGAAGTTTGGATATATCCTACAACAGGCGATTATGATGCAGGAAATATAATAATATGTCCACCAACACCTCCACCTACGGGTTCTAACGAAATAAATATTAATGGCGATGTTTATAACAATTTTACAGAAAGTACAGCACATGCTTACCAAGCATCTGAAACTACTGTGTATATAAATATGTCAAGTGACAATAATGATTATGTTTCTTTTGAGATAAGTAATTATACAGGAGTGGGTAATTATACATTCTCTACTAATGACAAAGCTACTGCAAACATAAGTATAAACGGAGTTAGTTATGGTATGCATACAGGAACTTTAGTAGTAAATCAAGATCAAGGTGCAGGAGGTAGATTTATAGGTACATTCTCAGGTACAGCAGGCTCTGGCGAAACTATAACAGGTAAGTTTAATGCTTTTAAAGAAGCTGATTCCACAAAATAATAAAACTTTTCTTATATAAAATTTAAAGATGCCTTTTTTAAAGGCATCTTTTTTTTGGCACGTATTTTGATTTATTTGATAACGAAAGACGTCTTTCCTAATTAAATCAATGTTTTAGACATAAAATAGCGATTTTTATTTAATTATTAACCAAAGGTTTAATCTGAAAAAAATAATAAAAAAACAGAAAAAACCTTAAAAATTTAAAGATTATGGAAAGCAAGAAAGCAAAAAAAGTAGATTTACAAGGCAAAAGAAGTATTTTTAAAGCTATAGGAGTGATACTCTCCTTGTCGTTTGTGTTATTAGCATTTGAGTGGAATTTTTCCTCAAATACAGATATGTTAGTTTTTAATTCGGGAACACTAATTGATGAAGACCCTATTCCTATAACAAGAATAAAGGAAAAACCAAAACCACCAAAAGTGAAAGAGCAAATTAAATTTGAGGTGGTAAAAAATAATGTTGAAGTAGAAAATAGCAATCTCGAAAAATTTAATTCGGAAACAAATCTTGAGGAAAAATTAATAGACCCATTTGGAGATGATGGAGAAGAAGAAAAATTTGTAGATACTGATTTACCTCCGTTTAATCCCGGAGATTTAGAACATAGAGCCAAATTTCCAGGAGGCGAAATTGCGTTATTAAAATTTGTAAAAAAGAACACAGTTTATCCTAGACAACAGAAAGAATTAGGTATAAGCGGAAAAGTTTGGATTAAATTTGTTATAAATAAAAAAGGAAAAGTATCTAATATTGAAGTGTTACGTTCGCCTGATAAAGCATTATCTAGAGCAGCCGTAAAAACAATTAAAGCTTTACCTGATTGGAAACCAGCAAAGCAAAACGGCAAAAACGTAAGTATGTATTTTACAATTCCTATAAATTTTATTGTTCATTAATAAAAAATACAATATTTATAAAGAGGATTTATACCATGAATAAGGGTAATAAAAAAAGGAGCTGTTAAACTCCTTTTTTTTATTTCAGAAAAAATTGTACTTTTAAAAAAAATTAAAAAATATAAACACATGAAAAAGATTTTAATTTTAATAACAGTTGTATTGTTCTCATTTTATTCTTGCGAAAAGGCAAACGATGTAATAGACAATACCGATAAACCATTAACCGATACACAAATTGCCGAAGGTTTAAAAGAAGCATTAAAAGTTGGCACCGATACAGCCGTAGCCATAGTGTCTAAAGTTGATGGGTATTTTCAAGACACATTAATAAAAATATTTTTACCACCAAATGCAAATAAAATGATTAATGTAGCAAGTGCTTTAGGAATTCAGCAACAAATTGACGATTTAATTTTAATGATAAACCGTTCTGCCGAAGATGCAGCCCCCGAAGCAATTGATATTTTTGTTTCAGCTATCACAAATATGACAATTACTGATGCCGTAAATATTTTACATGGTTCCGATTCTGCTGCAACACATTATTTAAGAGATAATACGTATCACGAATTATATCAGATATTTAAACCAAAAATAGAAATCTCCTTAGATAAAGAACTTGTACTTGGAGCTTCGGCAAACTCAACATGGCTTTCCGTTACTTCTGTTTATAATCTTGCAAACCCACTCGATCCGGTAGATACAGACCTTAGTACTCATGTAACCGAAAAAGCACTTGATGGTTTATTCGAGAAAATAAAAGAAGAAGAAAAACAAATTAGAGAAGACCCGCTTGCAAGAGTAAACGATATTTTAAAAACAGTTTTTGGCGAACTAGATTAATCCATTTTCATGAATTTTAGAATTATTTCAATATTATTTTTCACTCTATTGCTAAACAATAGTTTGTATTCGCAAGTATTTGACACTTACGGATATTCAAACTTGCATTCAGGTTTTGATAAAAAAAAATCTATAATCGGAATTAACGCAGATTATTTTTATGGCTCTACTGCCATAAAAAACAGCTTAACAAAAGCTTTGATAAAAAATAGTTTTATTAACGATGAATTAAAAAACTCTAGTTCGTTAAAAGATTTTAATAAATACGGAAACTATTTTCAATCTAATATTTATTATGCATATATGGGTGATACACTTTTTGGTATTCCTAATTTGGGTATGCGTTTTGGATTGAATTATTACAGTATGCAAAATATAAATTTTTCTCAAGATTTTTATAATTTAATGTTCTACGGTAATAAGCAGTACGAAGACAAATATGCTGATATTTCTAAACTAGACATTAATACATTAACATATCAATCTTTTGAATTTGGTTTGTTTAAGCGTTTTGCAGAAAAAAATAACGGATATCATACGGTTTATTTTGGTTTGTCCTTAATAAAAGGTCAGAATTATATGTATTTATACACAAACGATGCAAGATTATTTACTGCACCCGATGGCGAGTTTATAGAATTAACAATTAACTCATCTTATTTTGCTTCCGACAGCACAAAATCTACAATAGCAACACTTGGAGGAATGGGGGCATCGCTAAATTTTTATTGGGCTTATGAAGATATTAAGCATAACAGCAGGTTTGAAATAACCTTAACAGATTTAGGACTTATTTCTTGGTTCGATAATCCGCTTTATTATTCTGCCGATACAACTATTAGGTTTGATGGACAAGAAATTGATGATATTTTTAATCCTGAAACCGGTAATAAAATATCGCAAGATAGCATTTTGCAGCTTATATATAGTAGCTCAGATAACAAAACTTTTTTAAAATCATTACCAAAACGATTTCAGTTTGCTTACACAAAACGCTTTTTAAATAATAAATATATCCCAACATTAGGAATGGGCTATTTTTTTAACTCTAACCAGTTTATGCCTGCAATTTTCTTAAATAATAAATTTGTGATGAGTCCATATATGAATTTTGACTTTTTATTCTCGTATGGTGGCTATACCGGCTTTAGTTTAGGTTTGGGTGTAGGGTTTAATATTATCGAAAGTTTAAAAATAAATATAGTAAGCCCTAATATTGTGGGAGCTATAATCCCTAATAGAACCTATTCTAATGGAGCTTTTATTGGCTTAAGTTATAGATTCTAATTTTATACTCAATAAAATTGATTTAAACTAAGTAGGGTCTGTCCATAAAGTAGATAAGAATAAAACCAATAGCGTATTTTATATTGAAACTGTATTATAAGTTTTTAAAAATTAGTTTATTGTAAGAAATTAAATTAATAGAAGCCTCCATTGTTAATTCTAAATTGAAATCATTACTTTTGCAAAAAGAATTTTATTTAATGGGCAAAGCATATATCACAAAAAAGGAACAAGAGAAAGCTGTTTTAGTCGGGATAATAAATCACAAGCAATCCGATAAACAAGTTAAAGAATATCTAGACGAATTAAAATTTTTAACAGATACTGCAGGAGCAAAAACCATGAAAGTTTTTACTCAAAAGATTGATAATCCGAACACAAAAACATTTGTTGGTTCCGGAAAGATAAACGATATAAAAGATTATGTTGCTGAGAATGAAATTGATTTAGTAATTTTTGACGATGAATTATCGCCCACACAACTAAGAAATATTGAAAAAGTATTAGAAACAAGAATTCTTGACAGAACAAATCTTATTTTAGATATTTTTGCTAATAGAGCAAGAACAGCACACTCAAAAGCACAGGTAGAACTTGCTCAATATCAATATCTTTTGCCACGTTTGACAAGAATGTGGACACACCTTGAACGACAACGTGGAGGTATTGGTTTGCGAGGGCCAGGAGAAACCGAAATAGAAACTGATAGAAGAATAATTCGTGATAAAATTTCACGACTAAAAGAACAACTCGTCAAAATTGATAAACAAAAAGCTACACAGCGAAAAAATCGTGGCAAAATGATGCGAGTTGCTCTTGTTGGATATACAAATGTTGGCAAATCTACAATAATGAATATGCTTGCAAAATCGGAGATTTTTGCCGAGGATAAGCTTTTTGCAACTCTTGACACTACTGTTCGTAAAGTTGTTATAGAAAATCTCCCATTTTTATTATCAGATACTGTTGGCTTTATCAGAAAATTACCCCATTCGCTTGTAGAATCGTTTAAATCTACACTCGACGAAGTTAGAGAATCCGATATATTAATTCATGTTGTAGATATATCTCACCCAAATTTTGAAGACCAGATAAACACTGTAAACGAGACACTTGCCGAAATTGACAAAACAGAAAAACCCACATATATAGTTTTCAATAAAATTGATAACTATACTTATATTAAGAAAGATGATGATGATTTAACAGAACGTACCGAAGAAAATTATTCGCTTGAAGAAATGAAAAATCATTGGCTTGCCAAAGCAAATAATCCTTGTGTTTTTATTTCGGCATTGCAAAAGCAAAATGTCGAAAAGTTTAGAAGTATGCTTTATGAAAAGGTTAAAGAAATACACATAAAGCGTTATCCTTATAATGATTTTTTGTACTAGGGGCTTGTTCGTAAACTCAAGAGTTTAGACTAGGAATTTTGAGCAACAACGCAGAAATCTGACTTTATAGACAAGCTCTAATTAACTTCATTAATATCAATAATATTATTCAGAATTGCATAAACAGTTAGACCCGAAACTGTTTTAATTCCAAGCTTTCGGGTAATATTTTTGCGATGAGTAATTACTGTATGTTGGCTGATAAAAAGTTTGTCGGCAATTTCTTTATTTGTCATTCCTTTGGCAACACATTGCACAACTGCAATTTCTCTTTCGCTAATTCCCTCTTTCTTTTTTTCGGTTTCTTTTTTGTTTTTACCGGCTTCTTGCAACACGCTTGTAATTACCGATTTATCGCACTCTGATGTGTTGATATAGAAATTTGAATAAGATTTATTATCAAAATCTATAATTATGGTTTTTATCTTTTTTGTATTGATAACTTTGTCGTTTTCTGTGTAAAAACTATTGTTGCAAATCAATATATCAACATTATTATTCGATAAATATTTTTTTAAATTACTATTATCATTTTGATAAAACTGATAGGAATAATTTTCAAATTCGTTTAAAATAAATTGCAAACCTTTTTTTATAATAAACGCCTTCTCCGATATTAGAACATTAATTTGAGACATATTAAATTATTTTAATCAGGTTTTTTTTATATAGTTTAATTATCTCTTTTTCCATTTCGTATGCTGCCGGTATCATAACCTTATTTTCAATTTTAGAATGATTGTTTAAATCTTGTTCTAACCTGAAAAGCTTTGCTAGTATAACATTGCACACATCAGGATTTTCGGGTGGAGGTAAATATTTTATTATAATATTTTTTAAATCAAATAGTTTTTCTTCAATATTATCATGTTCGTCACGATATTTTAAAATAGATTGATTTTCAATTTCGTTTAATAATTGTTTTTCTAACTCTTTATTTTTTAATGCAAATTCTAAACTTAGAACATACGGATAAACGCTTTGCTCTTCTTTTTCGATATGCGATTTTAGCTCAGATTTATATTCATTAAAAAACTTTTTTACAATTGCCGAATATTTTTTGTCATTGGCTTTGTAATTTATAGAATTTATAAGATTTTCAATATCAGGTATTTTTTTATCAGTATAAAAATTATGCGATTTTTTTAGGTATTCAACAATTAGAACCAAAGAAAAACTCTTTAGTTTTTTATCAGTAAAAAAATTACCATCGTGAAAAGCATTTGTGATTTCAAGAAAAAAATCGGTGTTGATATTATGCAGTTTACAAACTTCTTCAACAGTTTTTTCGCTAAAACCTAGTTCTATATCAAACCTGTTTAATACAGCTAATAGTTGATGGTCGTGAAGAATAATATCACCCATCTTATTGTCTTTTGTGATAAGCATACTAAAATGTTTTTTTACAAATTTAGTTTAAATTAATGTATATTTCTTATGTGGACTTCTAAAAATTAATTTTAAACGAATAAAAAAGGAAGAAGAAAAAGTAGAAAATCTGAAAAGCTATGTGGTTTTAGTATATGAGTTTATCTTAATATTTTATATTTTTAATTTGCACAATTAAATCTAAAAAATTAACTTGTGAACAAATTAAAATTCATGAAAACTTTTACAATAATTATTCTTGTTTTCATAAACCTATTATTACTTGCCGATAACAAAGACTTAATGCCTGTTGGGTCTCGAGAAGCAGGCATGGGAGGCTGTTCGGTAGTGAATATGGGCTTATGGGGAGTTAGTAATAATCAAGCAAGTTTGGGTTTTTTACAAAATGCTTCGCTTGGCATACATTACGAAAATCGTTTTAACGTAAGTGGGCTTGGTTATAAAGCTTTTGCGTTTGCAATACCAACAAATTCAGGAACATTCGGATTAAAAATAAACTATTTAGGTTACTCTAACTACAACGATTTAGAAACAGGCATAAGCTATGGCAAATCTTTTGGCAAACGCTTTTCGGTAGGCATTGGATTAAACTATTTAAGAACATATATTGCTCACGATTATGGTAGCAAAGCAATTGCTTTGGCAGAAATAGGTATTCTCTCAGAACCAATAGACAATCTTTTTATAGGAGCACATTTCTATAATATAACAAGAGCAAAATACACTAGCACAATAAACAACGAAGCTATTTCATCAATATTTAAATTAGGTGCAGGATATAATTTTTCTGACGATGCTTTTTTAACTGCCGAAATAGATAAAAATATAAATTATCCTATGGTTTTTAGAGCAGGGATTGAGTTTTCTATTGTTAAAAAACTGATGCTGCGTACGGGTATTGCCACAAATTCAACCTTAATAAGTTTAGGAATGGGTTATAAAACAAAAGGATTATCAATAGACATTGCTTTTTCGTATCATCAATATTTAGGATACTCGCCTTTTATTACCTTATCTTATAATTTCGGAGAATAAATGAAGTATTATTTAGCTATAATATTTGTTGCAATTAGCATTTTGGGTTTTTCTCAAGACCACGAACAAAGCACCCAAGTTATTGATAATATTATAGAAAATATTGCTTCAAAAATTGATGCAGATATAGATTACACAACTCTATACGAAGATTTAATTACTATATATTATAATCCTATAAATATAAATTATTGCACAAAAGAAGATTTATCTAAACTAATATTTCTTAACAATATTCAAATTAATAATTTAATTAATTATCGTAAAAAATATGGGCAATTTTTATCGGTTTATGAGTTAAAACTTATTAATGGTTTTAATAACGATGATGTAAAAAATATTATTCCGTTTATTACGATTAAAGAGAGGCAACAAGCTGATATAAAATCATTTAAAAACACATTTAAATATGGGAAACATCAAATACTTTTACGGTATCAGCAAATTTTAGAAACCCAAAAAGGATATAATATTCCCGATGCCGACAAAACCAACAGCAATTCATATTTAGGGAGTCCGTATAAACTTTATGCCAGATATGGATTTAAATATTCTAACAAAGTTCAATTTGGAATAACAGCCGAAAAAGATGCAGGCGAAGAATTTTTTCGTGGTTCGCAGCCCAATGGGTTTGATTTTTATTCAGGCTTTATACAAATTAATAATATTGGGATAGTTAAAAAGATTGTAGTAGGCGATTTTCTTGCACAATTTGGACAAGGATTAACACTTTATAGAGGAATGGCATTTAATAAATCTACCGATGTACTTAATATTATGAAATCGCCACAAGGTTTACGAAAATATTCATCAACAAACGAATTAGAATTTTTTCGTGGCGTAGGAATAAGTCTTGAAAAAAATAATTTTCAGTTTACGAGTTTTTACTCAAATCATAATATTGATGGCAATATTTTAAAAGACACATCAGATTCTTATCACGATTATATTTCCTCTGTTTATAGTGTTGATAATCATGGAACTTTATCAGGCTTAGCCAAAAAAGGACAAATAAACGAACAAGCATTTGGCGGAAATTTAAACTTTTCTAAAGGAAAGGTGAAAATTGGAGCAACAGCAATTTATTCAAAATTTGATTTGGATATTATACCCGATGCACAATTATATAAAACATACAATTTTTCTGGTTCCGATAATTTTAATTATGGAATAAATTATCAAGTAAATCTTAATCGTTATTACTTTTTTGGAGAATTTGCAGGTGATGAAAATATGAATTTTGCTGCATTAACAGGTGTTAATATAAAAGTGGTGGAGCAAATTTATTTATCATCAATATATCGCAATTATGCAAAAGATTATGTTAATCTTTATGCTACAGGATTTTCCGAAGCGTCTAAAACCCAAAACGAATCGGGTTTATATATCGGCACAGTTTATTATCCTTACAAATCGCTAAAATTTTCGGCATATTTCGATAATTTTCAGTTTAACTGGTTAAAATACAGAGTTTCATCTCCATCAAATGGACACGACTATTTTTTGCAATTAGATTATTCGCCAATAAGAGATTTTCAATTTACAACATACTTGCGTCAAGAAATTAAGCAACAAGATATTTCTGATGTAAAAATTGGTGTGAAAAAGCAAAGCGATATTAGCAAATTACGATACCGTTTTCATTTGTCTTATAGGGTTTTAGGAAATGTAAGTTTAAAAAATAGATTTGAACAAATAATATATAACGATGGTATAAATCCTATTTCTAAAGGATATGTAATTTATCAAGATTTGGTTTACAAACCGCAAATAATTCCATTTTCGTTTTATTTTAGATATGCTGTGTTTGATACCGATGATTATAATTCTAGAATTTATGCTTACGAAAATGATGTTTTATATGCATTTTCAGTTCCGGCATACTACGGAAAAGGTAGTAGATTTTACACTATGATTAAAATAAAAATTCGAAAAAATATAGACTTTTGGTTAAGATTTTCGCAAACTTATTATGTTGATAGAAACGTAATTAGTTCTGGTTTGTCGGAAATTGATGGGAATACAAAATCTGAGATTAAAGCTCAAATAAAAATGAAATTTTAATATGTTTTTATTTGCAAAATGTTAAAAAAAAAATGTTTTAAAAAAAAATGTCTAGATATCTTGTATTTCTGTAAAAAAGAATATATTTTTAACAGTGTTATTAATAGAGTAATCGTTTGTATTTGAATGACTGTCAAAAATATTTGTAATACGTGAATTCACGTATTGATTTATAGGGGATTAAATGAATATCTTTGCATCAAATACACATGATATACAGAATACACACTGTTTAATAAAATATGAAAATTAAAATGTTGAATCGAAATATTATACTTTTTGGATTAGCTTTATCGTTATTTTCTTGTACAAGACAAAGCGATTGTTCAAAAATTCATGAAAAAGAAGATGGAAAGGTTTATTTTTTGAATGAAGATTCTCCTTATTCAGGAACGTGTAGTTCCGAATTATATGGAATATCTAAAGAAGTAGAATATAAAGATGGCAGAATTAACGGAAAATATATTACCACAAACGATAAAGGTCAAATTCTGTATGAAGATTTTTTTATAAATGGTCTTCACGAAGGAAAATCTAAAATATGGTATGAAAATGGAACACTTTCGGAAGAAAAGAATTATGTAAAAGGGAAAAAAGAAGGTGTAGCTAAAACATTTTATGCATCTAGTAATAAAAAAAGTTTAGGTACTTACAAGAACGACAAGAAAGATGGCATTTGCAAAGAGTGGTACGAAAGTGGTAAAATCAAAAGTGAAAAAAAATATGTTGAAGGACAAGAACATGGTGTTTGGTTAGTATGGTACGAAAACGGCAAAAAACAAGAAGAAGGAAAATGCGAACATGGAGATCGTGTTGGTGTTTGGCAAACTTGGTACGAAAACGGCAATAATGAATCTAAAGGCTGTTATAAAGACAATATGAAAAGTGGCAAATGGGTTGTTTGGCACGAAAATGATAATATTAAACAAGAGGGTGCTTATTCAAATGGTAAAAAAGAAGGAAAATGGATAACTTGGTTTGATAACAAACAAAAAAAGGTAGTTTGCGAATATTATGAAGGTAAAAAAGATGGCAAATTTCTACAATTCTATAGAAATGGAAATAAAAAAGCTGAAGGTGAATTTCAGAAAGGCCTAAAAGAAGGAGCATTCTATATTTGGAAAAAGAATGGAAAAAAGAAAACTATTATTTATAAAAACGGAATGGTAAATTCTGAACATATTGAAAGTAACGACACTTCTGATAT